>JAVVER010000051.1:0-22230 GCA_032251145.1 Vicingaceae bacterium
ATCTAATTTATTAACAAACAATATGTTGAATACTTTTTAAGGGGTGACAAATTAATGCCCGATTTTAACCAAAAAATGAAAAACTTAAGCTTAATGTGTGAAGGTTATTATGATTTTACATCTGAGAATAATCAATATAAATACATTGATGGGAATCATTTACACAAAGCATCTGGCAAAGAATTTACCAAAAAAATTGGAGAACTTATACTGCATAAAGATTAATCTCTACTAAAAGAATAAAAAGCCAACCAAAGCATAAATACCGGCAGTGGAGAAAAAACAAATCCCAACAATTTTCTTAAAAAGAAATAAACCGCATCAAAATAACCTAAGGGATAAGCAACAGCTGTTACCAATATTAACACCAACAATATAATGGAATAAAAATATAAGGTAGTATGGGTGTAGTTTTTTTGATGAAAGGAATGATGAATGATAAGTATGGCTAAAAGTGTAAACACAGGATAAAACACCCCCACCAAGCCCCATTTAACCATGGTTAGTTGCCGAAAATCTAAGGTTCCTAACCATCGTTGAAACCAATAAAAACCAGCTCTATTGTAATCATAACCATCAATTATGGCATTAATTTCTATGGCTAAATTTTCTCTAATATATGTTAGGCTTAACACTACAATCAACCAAAAAGCAAGTTGTATTTTTTGTTTAGTGGATAAGGTCATGCTTTTTTTCTAGAATAGTTATTTACCCAAAGCACCCATCCTAAAAAAATACACACATATAACAATATGGTAAAGGTATATTTATGGTTAAAATCAAGTTGTTCAGGAGCATGTTTGGCGATAATGATTAATGCGATTACCCTTAGTAAATTTAGAAAATGGATAATAACAATGCCTGCTCCGATAAACCACAATTTATCTTTCCACCTGCCTTTAAATAAAATAATAAATCCGGCAAATAATGCCATTAAATCAATACCATTACAAGGTGCTCCTATGTGTACGCCATGCCCGCCATCCAAGCCAATATCATGATGATAAACATACACTACACTTCCGAAAAAAGTTAATATTTTTTCAGACAAAAAAACCAAGTTATCAATAATTACTTTATCTAACCAACCAACTTTAAACAACCATTGTTCGTAAAGAAAATACCAAGCAAGAAACATTAACCCTGCTTTGGCAAAAAAGTAAATGAGTTGCTTATTTTCTTGAAGTTTGTTCATCTATAAACGAAAGAATTTATTACAAATATCTTTATTTTTTCGCAGATTAATAGTAGAGTTGTAATATTAAAATTATTTTTGGCTTCAATTTAAAAAAAATGAAGGAGAAGGAAATTACACTTAACATGATAGAAAGTTTTGATTTTAAAGCTTTCGGGGTGCGTTTACTTAAATACTGGTATTTATTTGTAATTGCCATTATTATTGCTATTAGCATAAGCTTTTACACCATAAGGTACAGTGTACCTACTTATGCTACCTACGGTAAACTAATTTTAAAAGACGAGTACTCCTCTTGGGGACAGGAATATTTTTTACAAGGCATGGAGTTGGTAAGTGCTAGAAATAAATTAGGCAACGAAGTGGGCATTTTACAATCGTTCAATTTAAGTTTTCAAGCCGTTAACACTTTAGATTTTAAAGTCTTTTACTACGATGTGGGTAAAATAAAAACTACTGAACTCTATGGGGAAAAACCATTTGAAGTAAAATTAATCGGTGATGAATACAACTACAGTGCACGACCTTTTTTCCTAAAATTAATTAATGAAAATAGTTTTTTATTATCTCTCAGCAAGGATGAAATAGATAATGGAAAAAAATACCAATTCGGTAAAACCATAAATTACTCTGGATTACAGTTTAGAATAGACAAAAATCCTACACATTTTTCTTACAACAAAAACGAAGACAAGCTTTATCGTTTTACCATTAACGACTTATATTCCTTAGCAAAGTCTTACCAATCTAGAATAAAAATAGTGTCGGACCCCGAAGAATCTTCCATTTTACGTTTAACGATAGGTGGAACAAAAATTCAAAAAGAAATTGATTACCTCAATAAATTAATGGAAATCTACTTGGATAATGGCTTGGAAGAAAATAACCAAATCGCCACCAATACTATTAATTTTGTAAACGAGCAAATTGACCATGTAGCTGATACGCTGTTGGCAACAGAGAATAAATTGGAACAATTTAAAAGCAGAGTAAACTTAGATAAAATTGAAATACAAAACTCAGATGTCATCCCCAACTCCAATAAGATTGAATTACAACTAAATGAAGCTCTGTATGAATATAACTATTACCGTATTTTATATGATGAAGTAAAACAACAAACCATTAATGAAACAGATACCATGTATATACCAACTGTAGTAGATGTTTCTGTTCAAGATCCGGTATATCGAAACATCATAAAACTTTCTGAATTGTTTATTCGCAAAAATCAATTGAAAAACTCAGTAACAGACAGCACCCTTATTCATAAACAACTAATAATGGAAATTGCTTCTACCCAAGACATTGTAATCAACCAAATCAAATCTAACTTGGATAAGAAAAAGTTTGCAGTTGACCAATACCAAGAACAAATGCAATCCATAGATGAAAAACTAACTCAAATACCCTCTGCAGAAGCCGATTATTACAGGATACAACGGATGTATAATCTCAACGAAGGCTTTTACAATTACTTATTGCAAAAAAGAAGTGAAGCAGCTATTGCCAAGGCTTCTAATGTTTCTAAAGCTAAAATTTTAGAATATGCCAGCACCTATACCACTAATTACACCGGCATAGTTCCTTCCAGTATCTATTCCCTCAACATTAGTGTAGCCTTAGCTATTCCTTTTGGAGTGGTGTTGCTTATTTTTATGTTTCACACTAAAATTGTAGAAAAATCCGACTTAACCAACAGTACTAAGATACCACTAGTAGGTTCTTTGGGCTTTATAGAAAATGATACCAATTTAATTGTATTAGACAAACCTAAATCGGTAGTAGCAGAGGCCTTAAGAACCCTTCGGACCAACATTAATTACCTGATAAAAGGCAAAGATACTTTTTGCATTATGGTTACCTCTTCCATTAGTGGAGAGGGAAAAACCTTTTGTTCGGTAAACTTAGCACTAATTTATGCCGCAGCAGGTAAAAAGACCTTGCTAATTGGAGCCGATTTAAGGAAACCCAAAATTCACTACGATTTTGATTTGAAGAACGACCTTGGTCTTTCTACCTTATTAATCGGAAAAGCCACTTCGCAAGACATTATTAAAACCACTCATGTAGAAAATTTATCGGTGGTTCCATCAGGCCCTATCCCTCCTAACCCTTCTGAGTTAATTGAAAGTGAAGCCATGGATAACTTTATTGCTGCTGCCAAAGAAGCATTTGATGTGATCATTATAGACACCCCTCCTATCGGTTTGGTTACCGACTCTATGATTATGCATAAGTATGCCGACATGTCGCTCTATATTGTTAGACAAAATTATACCCGCAAGAAAAACTTAGAATTGATTAACGACTTGTATGAAGCTGGCAAAATAAACAACATAGGAATTATTGTGAATGCCATTAAAGAACAACGTTTTGGTGGGTATGGCTATGGATACGGTTATGGGTACGGTTATGGCTATGGGTACGGGTACGGTTATTATGCAGAAGACAAGACCAACAGGAAAAAGTGGAATAGCTTATTAAAATCGAAAAGAAAATAATGAAAACGGCTAAGGAAGAAAAGATTAATCAATTGGTGGTGGATATCCATGCTAGCATATTGGAGGTATTAAAAATAATGGATAGCACTTACAGAAAGTTATTAATTGTTAATGAAAACAATACTTTTAAAGGCGTGGTAAGTATAGGAGATATACAAAGAGCCTTATTAAAACACAACGATTTTGATTTAGCCATAGGTGCTATTTTAAGAAGCAACATTACAGTTGCAAAAACTTCTCAAAGTACAGCAAGTATTCATCAAACCATGCTGAAAGATCGGATCGAATTTATGCCGATAATCAGTGATACCAACGAATTAATAGATGTTATTTTTTGGGAAGACATAACAAAAAACCCCTTACACAAAGAAAAATTATCACCAGAAATTCCAGTAATTATTATGGCAGGAGGAAAAGGTACTCGACTACAGCCACTTACCAACATTATTCCCAAGCCCTTAATACCCGTTGGAGACAAAACCTTTATTGAACACATCATTCATTCTTTTACGGTGCAAGGGCTTCGTAACTTTCATCTCTCGGTAAATTATAAAGCCGACTTTATTAAATATTACTTTGATGGAATAACAAAAGATTATAACCTCTCCTATTTTAATGAAACAGAACCACTAGGAACTGCAGGAAGTTTACATTTAATGAAAGATAAGATTAACAGTACTTTTTTTGTTTCTAATTGCGACATTCTGATAGATGATGACTATGCCGAAATATTGAAATACCATCAGGCCAACAACAATGAGTTGACAGCAGTAGCCGCAGTAAAAAGCTATGCCATTCCTTACGGCACCATGGAAATTGGTGCAGACGGTTTACTAAAATCCTTAAAAGAGAAGCCTGAAAATACTTATTATGTAAATGCAGGCTTATACATTTTAGAACCTCATTTATTGAAAGAGATTCCTACCAATACTTTTTTTCACATTACCCATTTAATGGAAAAAATTATTGCTCGTGGAGGAAAAGTAGGAGTTTTTCCCGTATCTGAAGGTTCATGGAAAGACATTGGTGAGTGGAAAGAATACTTAAACATGATTTTACCAACCCCCTAATGATGATGCAAAAAAAAGAGCATAAACACATCATTTCCTTGGGAAACAACCAAGCTAATTGGGTGGCTAATTTATACACCGCCATCAAAGAAAAAGATGCTTCTTACATATTTGATGCGGATGATTATTATGATTTACAAGAAGCCAATCAAAAAAACACGCCTTTTGAAAATAGTTATCACTTTAGAAAAGACTATACCCTAAAAAAATACTTTTGGAAATATACTTGGTTCTTTTTTACCAAACGATTTTTAATACCTTATCGTTTTATTAAGGCTATTGGCATAAAAAAACAACTACTGGATTTTATATCTATTTATTTTAATGGATACATTACCCAGCAGGAGTTTTTATCTAATAAAAACTACGACATTTATCATTTTCATTTTTTAAAATTTACCTACATTAAACAGTTACTTTTTCTACCACCAACTAAAAAAGTAATTATTACCATCTGGGGCTCTGATTTACTCCGTTCCAAAAGTGTTATCGAGTTTTATTTTCAACAAAAAGCCTTAGAACGAGCAGATGTCATTACTTTACAAAATGAAGAAATGAGAGAATTGGTTTTGGCAAAATTTGGCAGACAACTAAAACCAAAAATAAAAGAAGCCCTATTTTTAATGAATGAAGCCATGTTGAAAATAGTTGATGAATTGCGGCTTAGTAGAGAAGAAATAAATGACTATAAAAAAGAAACGCTTCATTGTTTAAAGAATCAAAAAATAGTAATGATTGGACATAATGCTAATCCATTTAACAACCATCTTGAAATTATTCATCAATTAACATCACTTCCTAAAAGCAATAAAAAAGAAGTAACTTTTGTTTTTTTAATGACCTATGGCAATAAAGAGAAAGTAAACTATGCTAAACAAATAGCTATAGCATGCAAAGTTGCAGGATTAAACTTCCACCTTATTACTGACTTTTTGACTCCAAAAAATCTTGCTTTATTAAAACTTTCAACGGATGTTTTTATCCACTTACCCGAATCTGATGCCATGAGCGGCACGTTGTTAGAAGCCGCTTATGCTGGTAACAAAGTTATTACTGGTAGCTGGTTGCCTTATAAAAAATTTAAACAGTGTGGAATGATTTACCAAGAAATTAATAATTTTAATCAATTGCCAGCAGAGTTGATGCTGGCCTTAGAAAACCCTATAAGCGATTCGGTAGTGGGACAGAACAGGAGAAGTATTCAAGACACTTTTTTTAAAGAAGTGGTCATTCAAAATTGGATAGCTATTTACAATAGTTTATTATGAACAACTAAATAAAGCATGTCTAACTTTAAACAACAAACGGTAAGTGGTATTAAATGGGGCATGTTGAACAACTTGTTTGTGCAGTTTTTCAATATGGGTGTATCGGTAGTGTTGGCACGTTTGTTATTGCCCGAACATTTTGGTGCTGTGGGTATGGTAATGGTGCTTACCGGTTTTGCCACTGTTTTTTTTGAGATGGGTTTTGGGCACGCCCTCATTCAAAAAGAAGCACTCCAACCGGAAGATAGTGCTACCGTTTTTTGGTTCAACCTATTCATGGGCATACTACTCTTTGGTGTCTTATTCTTTTCTGCTCCTTTTGTCGCTTCTTTTTACGAAACCCCCATAGTAGCATCATTGGCAAGGGTACTGGCACTTTTGTTTATTTTCAATGCCCTAAATGTAGTGCAACTGTCTTTATTAAAAAAAGCCTTAAATTTTAAAAAAATTGCTTTTGTTAATGTGTTGGCTACATTCATTTCAGGTATTACAGGCATCGTTTTGGCTTTATATGGTTTTAAGGTCTGGGCGATTGTAGCTCAGCTCCTTAGTTTAAGTGGTTTAAAAACACTGCTGTACTTTATATATAACGACTGGAGACCATCCTTTATTTTTAAATGGCAGGCTTTAAAAAGTATGTTGGGTTTTAGTGCTAGTATAGCAGGTGATACCATGCTCACCTATTGGGCAAGAAACTTAGATAATTTATTGATAGGAAAATTTATTGGAGGAGATGCCTTAGGCTTATATACCAAGGCTTATTCCATCATGATGTTGCCTATCAAAAATATTTCTCAGGTTATTAATAGCGTACTGTTTCCTAGCTTTTCATCCATTAAACAAGACCTAACTAAGTTGAAAACGGTACATTTACGCATATTAAGTGCTATATTGCTAGTTGTACTTCCTATATGCTGTATTATATGGTTATCCGCTTATGAATTGGTTTATATTCTCTTTGGTAATAATTGGTTAGATATGGTGCCTTTAGTTCAAATATTAACATTTTTAGGTATTTCACAGTCTATGTTAAAAATTAACGGAGCGTTATACTTGGCTTTAGGCAAAGCCCAACTGGCCTTAAAGTTGAGTTTTTATTTTCAACTAGTTACTTTTTCTCTTATCATTCTAGGGTTATGGTTAGGAGGTTTGTATGGGTTAGTAATAGCTTATGCTTTTGCCAGTATATTAATATTTTTTCCTAGTTTCTATTTTATAGGAAAACAAATACAATTAACTTTATTAGAATTTTTAAAAAAAGCTGCTCCTATACTTATTAGTGGGTGCGTAATGGTAATTGTTACCTGGTTAATTGACCACTATGTCATCCAATTTAATCAGGTAGTTGTTTCGTTGTTATTTAAAAGTAGTGTAGCTTCGTTATCCTATGTCGTCATGTTAATGCTTTTTAAAGTTTCTATATTTTATGAGTTGATAGCCATTGTTCGTTCTCAAATCAAACGAAAGAAAAAGTGATACGAACCATGAATAAAAGTTGCTCACATAGGGGAATGATTATACAACTCTCCCCCTTACCCCCTCTCTTTTAAGAGAGGGGGAGAAGTTATTGTAAAATAACTTGGGGGTGAGTCAGAAAAAACAATATAAATATTAACAGATGAAAACGATAGGTTTCATAAGCGAATGGGATGTAAATAATCCTACCCAAAGATCGGGTGTACCACACCATATCTACAAAGCCTTAGTTCAAAATGGCTATGAAGTGAAAGTTTGTTTCGTTTCAAAAAAAAAACGCAGTTTATTTTCTAAGCTTATTTCTAAGACTAAAAATATTTTATACAACCAATGGTTTAATCAAGTATTAGGTCATTATTATTTTGAATATTCTGCTTCCTATTTTAAATTATTATATCAAACTATTTCTTCCTTTATAAAAACTGAAAAAATAGATGTATTACTCGCTATTAATAGTTTTTCATTTACCTATTCACCTAATTTTAAGCCAACTATTGTATGGATAGACAATAGCTTTTTTACTTTTTTTGAACATAATCCCATGCCAAGAGTTAACGCTAACAATTTTAAACGCATTTGTAAGAATGAAAAACAAGCTTTACACCACACTTCTACCATTATATGTGCTTCTAATTGGTTAAAAAGCCAACTCATAGCACGTTACAACATTCCTGAACATAAAATTGCAGTAGTTCCAAGAGGGGCTAACCTTACGGCAAACTTCTCAGCTTTAGACATGAATAAGGTGCTAACAAACAGATTAGCCAATAAAATTAAATTGGTTTTTATTGGTAGAAAATGGGACTTAAAAGGCGGAGACATTGCTTTTGCGGTATGTGAACAACTCAGAGAAAAAGGATATGACATAGAATTGGTTGTATTTGGCAAAGCAACCGGTTGTCCTATCAACCTCAACGATGTTGCTTGGGTTACTTTCCGTGAAAAATTTGATTTATCCAATGAGGTAGATTTAAAAGTAGTTAAAGAAGAATTAAGTTTAGCTCGTTTTTTAGTTGTTCCATCCAGGGCCGATGGCTTTGGGATAGTATTTGCCGAAGCTGCTACTTTTGGATTGCCTTCAGTAGCATTAGATATTATGGGAGTTGAAAACGCGGTAATTAATGATGTTACAGGAAAACGTTTTGAAGAAAAAGACACTATTGATAAAATGACGCATTATCTTGTAAAGTATTTCGATAATGAAGAACTTTATCGCCATTTATGTTTACAATGTTATGAATATGCCATCGCAAATTTCGATTGGAAAAAAAATGTAAAAAAAATAATTGATTTATGTCAAGATTAATCGCTTCGGTAATTATTCCTACGTGCAACAGAAAAGAGTTGCTCAAAAAATGTTTGGACGCTCTTTCAGCTGATAATCAAGAAGTAAATTCATTTGAATATGAAATTATTGTTAGTGATGACAGTAAAAATAACGAAACTGAAAAATTTATAACACAAGACTTCCCTCGCATTCAATACGTTAAAGGGCCTCAAAAAGGGCCTGCTACCAATAGAAATTTTGGAGCAACAAAAGCTACAGGAGAATGGCTCATCTTTATTGATGATGATTGTATTCCTGAAAAGACACTATTAAACAGCTATATAAATGCATTTAAAAAAAATGAACACCAAGTTTTTGAAGGTAAAATCATAGCTGATAGAGAAAGAAAATATTATACAGATGAAGCCCCTCTAAATTTGAATGGGGGTAAAATGTGGTCGTGTAATATTGCCATCAACAAAAAACTATTTGAACAACTTAATGGTTTTGAAGAAAATTTTCCATTTGCAGCCATGGAAGATGTTGAACTGCATTATAGAATTTCACAAAAAAACATTCCCATTATTTTTTTACCTGATGCAGCAGTAATTCATCCTTGGAGACCACACCCAGGATTCTCAATTATATCAAAGCGTCAAAAATCGCTACTCTATTTAATTGCAAAACACCCCGAACTAAAGAGGAAACATAACTTTAAATGGTTTATAACAAGTATTAAAAATAACTTAGCTTTGCATTTTAAGTTTTTTAAAGTAAAGGATATACCATTTGTTACCTTAAGAAACTTCTTAATGTTATTGTTATATTTTAAAATTCTACTTTTAAACCCACAACATGAATCCTAAAGTTATCCTAATTTTTGAAAAAGAATTGATACGGCAAAATGTTTATCCCTATCATTTTTCTAAACAACTGATACACGAAGTTGAACGTATTCATGAAGCATTCCAACAACTAAAACTGAACTAATTGTTAGTTTCTATTTGCATACCAACCTATAATCGATTAGCTTTTTTGCAAGAGGCCGTTACATCTGGTTTAAATCAAAGTTATGCTAACATCGAAATTGTTATAGGGCAAGACCCTACTCCAAATGGTATTGAGCTTTCCATTCAAAACTGGGTATTAGAACAACAAAAAGTTGATAAAAGAATTGTTTACTTTTTTAACAAAAAAAACCTTGGATTAGGGGGTAATTGGAATGCTTGCCTACAAAAAGCAACTGGAGATTATTATATTATGATAGGTGATGATGATAGGTTATTACCAAATTGTATTGAAAAACTTTTAGAAGGAGCTAAACAAGGAGCGGTAGTTTCTTTTTGTAATCAATATTTAATTAATGAAAAAGGTGTCCGATTAGAAGACAAGTCCGTACTTTTTACTGAAAAATACAAAAGAAATTTGCTTAAACAAGGTTTTGTTAAAGATGCAGAAGAAGTAATTTGGCAAAACAGTGTGCCTTCCTCTGCTGCGTTAGTAAACACCAAAATCGCTCAATCTTTGTTGTATAAAGCTGATTTAAACACTCCCGAAATTGAATTGTTTTTGAGAATTAATCAAGTCAATAATCACTTTTACTTTATTCCAGACTATCTCATGGAGTTTAGAGTACATGAAAAATCTTCCACTTCTTCGGGCTTAATGCAAGAAAAATTAGTTGGTTACTTAATACCCATACCTGTTGCTGCCAAACACCAAACTATTAGAGACCAATTTTTAATTAGAATTGCATCATCTTCTATCAACAACCTTATTTTGGCTGGTGATAAACTGAAGTTAACGCATTTTTTGAATTTGCTTAAAAAAAACCAACTCATTAAAACCAAGAAGCTAAAAACAATGTTGGTAATGACCCAATTATTTCCGTTTGGTTTATTAAAATTAATTATTAAACTGAAACGAAACCTAGCTTGAAAACGCTTATTCATATCGTTCCTAATTATCCGCCTGCAAAAGGTGGTGTTGCTGATTTTTGTAACGAAATAGTGGATAAAATTCCCAATGTGCAACATGTGGTTATTTCTTTTCAGCAAAATAAAATTATTACCCCCAACAACCCACATGTAACTTTTAAAACTTACCCTAAATTTAATTTAGGAGCATATTTAAATCAAATCATTAACAACCTGGAAAACAAAGAAACCGTTAATGTAATGCTGCATTATGTTTCTTACGGATATCATCCATTCGGATTACCCACTTTTTTACTCCATGGATTAAGTTCCATTAAAACGAAACTAAATATCATTACTTTTTTTCACGAAATATATTCCTTAGGTACAAAACGTCCTTGGCAAAGCTCTTTTTGGTATCAACCTTTACAAAAGAAGTTGATAAAAAAATTAGCTTTAATGAGCAATACGATATATACCAACAACCTCTTGTATAAAGAACATTTAATTCAACTAGGCATTCAAAAAGAAATCGTGTATCAACCAGTTTTCTCTAACGTTGGAGAGCTTCCTCAACCTTTAAATATTTCCTCCAGAAAAAATCAATTGGTTATTTTTGGTGGCAACAACTTGAAAAGAAACCTTGAAAATAATATTGAACCAGTAACACAACTAATTCAACAACTTAACATAGCTTCTATCATCAACATTGGTGCTCCCTTGTTGTTAAAATCGATAGGTGGAGTTGAACTAATTGATGAAGGTTATCTCCATAAAAAAGAAGTTAGTATAAAAATGAGCCAAGCTAAATATGGTGTTTTGTGTTACAACAACATGCCCATTGAAAAGTCAGGAGTTTTTGCAGCTTATGCAGCCCATGGTTTAATTCCAATTTTATTAAACACAAAAATTACAGATAAACAATTAAAAAAGATATTATTACAACCCTTATCCACTATTCATCCAAACGAAATCCATGATTGGTACCTAACACAAGCCAATAAGACAAACTTTTGTCATCAGCTAAACCAACAACTAATATGACCCTTAACTTATCCAACATATTTAATAGGTTATTTCTACTTACCTTACTATGGTTATTATTAGAAGGGGTATTTAGAAAATGGTTAACACCACAGTTGGCCACTCCATTATTTTTTGTAAAATACTTTTTTGCTTTTTTATTGTATTTAGTTTATTTCTTACAACATCAATCCATACAAAAAATAAAACGTATTGATCAATTGTTCATCGGTTTATATATAATATGGTGTGTTTTTTCTGTTTTTAATACTCGGTTACCAAGTAGCTTTATAGTTCCAGTTGTGGGGCTAGTATTGCATTTAGGTTTTATCCCCATAAGTACCTTAACTTCCTCCTTTATTTCTTCAGAAAAAAAATTTGATCTTTTTATAAAAGTATTGGCATACATTAGTATTCCCTTATGTATTTTGGGCTTTAATCAATATTACCTACCGAGCTCACATATATTAAACACTTTTGTAAACGAAACTCAACTAGCATCCACACTAGGAGATTTTACTAGAATAACCGCTGTTTTTTCTTTTGTAAAAATTTACAATGTTTATTTGGTGTTTAGCATTACCCTACTTACCACCTACATTTATGTAAAACTATTACGAGGTGAAAAAATATTATTTTATGCAATAGTAGTTGTGATGTTAATCATCAATTCTTTTATGACCGCCTCCAGGTTGCCAATCACTATGTCATTTATGAATATCACTATCATTTCTTTTTATATATTTTATAACTTCAATGTTATTCGAAAAACAGTAGTGTTTGTTTTAATAGCTTCCCTTATATCCTTTATTTTTCTTTATGGCAACACCTCTTTAATGAATGATTCTGTAGATATGTTTATCAAACGATCTACACATGTTGAAAAAAGACAAGAAGGACAAAACATTTCAAATGTAGAAATAAGGCTGTACGATAGATTAGATATTTTTAAGTTCTCCGACATTAGTGGCATAGCTGGGTATGGCATAGGGACTACCTACCAAGGCAACACACAATTTTTAAAAAAGAAAATACCAGTTTACCACGAAGAAGAAGGAGAGCGATTAGTACTTGAATTAGGAGTTATAGGCGGGATTATTATTGTATTGATGCGGCTATTTATTTTTATATATGCCTTTTACAGTTTTTTAAACAGCAAAAACTTAAGCTATAAATTGTTTTTATTGAGTTTATCTTTATTACTGCTACCACCTATTTTGGCTATCAACAATACTACTTTTAATTATCTGGATAACTTTTCCTATTGGTTTGTTTTTGGGTTAGTAATAGCCATTAATAAGATAACCATTAAAACTTAGTATTTGAAGAATTAAACAAACTATCTGCTAAATTCTTTGACAACACCTCAGCACCTATTCTATTAGGATGGATACCATCATAAAAGAAATCTGCTTTCAAATTTGTTGAAAAATCTATTATCTTAATCTCCGGAACAGCTTTTCGTAACTTCTTTAAGTAAGTCATGTCTATTTTTTTAAATTCATTGACATCTGGGTTTAATGGCATTAGTACTATAATATAATCAACATTTTTTTTTGCAAAATTAATGTGTAACCGTTTGGCTAATTCAATTTTTTTCTTACTTAAAGGTAATTTGTCAAGTTTTTTGGGTTTATATTTATTCGGGTAGTTGGGATGCCGTTCTTCTTTATATATATAAGGGTGTTTTAGGTCATAATAATTTTCAGTAATAAATTCTTCTTTATCTAATAAATCTCTTAGTTTAACATGAATAGAACTTCTTAAAAAGGTTCTTGAATCGTATAAATTAGTCAATTTACTTCTATAAAAAAAAGGGTGAGGATCTACCAAACTTTCCAGTTCGTGAGTTAATTCAAATCCATTTAAAAGCAATGATAATGCTTTAGCATCATTAATTGTGGTCTGGTTGTTTGCGAAAGTTGTAAAATCTAAACAATGAATAATTAAACTAACACTTGATGGAATGTCAGGAAAAAGATAAACACTTTCTTGCATATTTTGCCCTACAGAGGTTAAATTTATGCATATAGGTTTGTCTGTTAGCTTTTCTTCTAAGAACTTAGTATTGATTCCAAACATTGCTCTACTATCGCCAAACACAATTAAATCTGGCTGAATTGATTTGTTATTAAGTACTTCTGCAATAACAGTATGTCTCTTAAAATCGTTAGGTAAAAATTTAATTAATTTAGATTGAAGTAAAATCAACATAAATACTATTGATAATACAAAGAGTAAAAATCCTGATATTTTTATTAAGAATTTCTTCATCTTTTAAAATTGAAAATAAATAAAATCTTGAGCAGTGCCAGTAAAATAATACATCAACAACACTATAAACCCAATTACTGAAAATTGTTTCCATATACTTTTATACAATAAATTTTCAAACACAAATTCATTATTTCTGTTTTTCCACTCTACCATTAATAAAATACTAATAAATAAAACAGTTAAAATTAAATCCGTGTTTTTATCACCTCTAAGCATTGGTAATTTCAATAAAGTTGTAGAAAATATATTTTTAATATAAATAAAAGCTTGACTAATGTTATCGGCTCTAAAAAATATCCATCCTATGGTAACTAAAAGAAATGTTCTCAATATTAATAATCCATTAATAGTAGTTTCTTTTATACTTGTTAAATTAACATCTTTTAGGTGGTATTTTTTATTGTTGCCCATAAAAAAAGAGGGTAAAAAAAGTAACGCATGAAAAGCCCCCCAAACAAGAAAAGTCCAATTTGCACCATGCCAAAAACCACTCACTAAAAATATCACAAAGACATTTCTAATAGATAGCCACTTATTTACTTTTGACCCTCCCAATGGAATATATAAATAATCTCTAAACCAAGTTGACAGAGAAATGTGCCATTTTCTCCAAAATTCGCCAATGTTTCTTGAGAAATAAGGAAATTTAAAATTGGTCATTAACTGAAAACCAAATAATTTTGAAACTCCTATGGCTATATCTGAATACCCACTAAAATCGCCATAAATTTGAAAAGCAAATAGAATTGCTCCCACTAACAGTAAACTCCCACTCATCATTGAATAATCTGAAGCAAAGATTTCGTTCACTAAAGGTGCACAATTATCGGCAATTACTACTTTTTTAAACAATCCCCAGGCTATCTGATAAAAACCTTGCATTGATAGTGTGTAAGAAAACTTCCTTTTCTGCTGAATTTGAGGCAATAAATTTGACGCTCTTTCAATAGGACCAGCAACTAGTTGAGGAAAGAAACTAACAAATGCAGCAAAATTTATAAAATTTTTAGTTGGTGTAAGTTTCTTTTTATAAACATCAAAAGAATAACTCAAGGTTTGAAAAGTATAAAAACTAATTCCTACAGGTAAAATAATTTGAAGGGTATGTAATGAAGCGTTAAAACCTAATGATAATGTTAGCTCATTAAAGCTTTCTATAAAAAAATTGAAGTATTTAAAAAATCCGAGTAATCCTAAATTAACTGATAAACTAATCCATAAAAGCAACTTTCTATAACTTTTTTTATCTGCATTAAGCATTTTTAATCCAACAGCATAATCTACAAGTGTACTGAATAATATTAGTGTTAAAAACCTCCAATCCCACCAACCATAAAAAATATAACTAGCTATTAAAATAAGCACATTTTGGACTTTTAAATTTCTGTTGGTAACAAACCAATACAAAAAATAAAACCCAAAAAGAAAATATAAAAAAATAAAAGAATTAAAAAGCATCTGTTTTATCTATCAAATCGTAAAAATAGCACTTTTAGTGGGTAACTTGTTTAAACTTTAATTGTATTTTTGAACTTTTACTACATATTCAATTACATTGATGATATTTGTTTTTCTTTTAGTTTAATATAAAATATTGTTATAATTAATTAAAATATATCTTGAAAATTCTTTTTTTACATAGAGCAAAATCATTCGGTGGTCATAGTTTTGAAGAGTTGTTTACTACCATTAAACAACATCTTAAAAACTGTATTTATGAAGACTTTTATGACAAAACCTATCCTTCCTTTTGGAAAAACCTAAAAGCTGTAAAAAAATTGGAAAATGATGTGATGCATATCACTGGAGGAATTGGATATTATGCCTTGTTTTTACCAACCCACAAAACCATTTTAACTGTACACGATACTAATCATTATGAATTCGATTTAAAAGGAATAAAAAAATGGCTATACGGTTGGATCATCTATAAATTACCCATCAAAAATGTTAACTACGTTACTACAGTTTCAGAACACACCAAAAATAACTTAATTCGTTTTTTTAATATAGATAAACAAAAAATAAAGGTCATTCCTAATTGCTATCCCGCTGAATTTAAGCCAGTAGTTAAAGATGAGTTTTCTAATCCTGTAAGAATTTTACAAATTGGAACTAAAGCCAATAAAAATATCGCTCAACTAATAGATGCTATAAAAGAGTTAAATGTAGAACTAACCATTATAGGTAAACTAAATGATGAATTAAAAAGCACCTTAAACCAGCACAAAATTAATTTTGTAAATAAAACTGATTTATCACGCAACGAAATTTATCAAGAATATATTAATACAGATATTGTTGCTTTTGTTTCTCTTCGTGAAGGGTTTGGTTTACCTATTATAGAAGCTAATGTAATTGGCAGAGTAGTTATTTCTTCTAATCTTTCCTCTATGCCTGAAGTTGCTGATAATGCAGCACATTTTATAAATCCATTAGATGCCAATGATATAAAAAATGGAATTGAGGAATTGATAGAAAACAAACCATACCGTATGCAATTAATTCAAAATGGATTTATAAATGCAGCTAAATATCATCCAATAAAAATTGCGGAAGAATACCGAAGTTTGTACCACCAAACAATAACAAAGCAGTGAAAGCAGAATTTGAGTATAAAGTCATCACAAAAGAAAGTAACGAAGCATATTTTAATCAACTGCTTGAAAATGCTGCTTTGATTCATAATAGAAAAAAAGATAGCTTAGAGTGGTTGAAATGGAAATATTTCGAGAGTCCTTTTGGCGAAAGTATTTGCGTTGTTGCTTTAACCAAAGACAACGAAATTGCAGGTGAAGTAACTTTTGGTCAATATCAATATATGTTAAATGACAAAGTTATAAAATGCCTAATTTCTTACCAAACTATGGTTCATCCTAACCATCAAAAAAAAGGCCTATTTAACTCTTTAACAAAAGAAGCTCTTAAAATAGCTAATACTAAAGGAATTGAACTCGTTTTAAATTTTCCAAATAAAGCCAGTTATGCTCCATTTGAAAAACTAAATTTCGTCCCTATTAATCATATCGAAAACAACGTCTTTTTGGTAAAAAAAATTTCTACTCTATTAAACATTTTATCTTTAAAAAAACCTTTTTTAGCTACTATTATTTATGAAGTTGCTGAAAAAAAATTGCTTTTGTTTAATGAATTAAAAAACACCATAACACCACTTAAAATTAAAGATACACTCACGCCAAATAGAACTCCTGAATTTATCAAATGGAGATATTTTATCCATCCACTTTATGACTATCGCATCATAAATACAAGTTTAGGTTGGGGTATAGTTAGACTTGGAAAAAGAGGTGTTTTAAGTGAAGTTCAAATTATGGAGCTATTTCCAACAACTAATTTTAACTATGAATTTATTAAAGCAATTAGACAAAAAATTATAGCTGAATTGAACCCTAATCTCATTTTGTGTAATGTTTCCAACAATCATCCTGCTGCAAGTTTTATAAAAAAAGCAGGTTTCCATGCTTTACCTCACAACATTAGTTTTTTCACTTATGCTATAAATAATCAATTAGCTAATTTATTAAGAAAAGAAAATTGGATAGTTACTGCCACAGAATTTCATCGCTATTAAAAAATGAAAAATCTTATCCGAAATATTATATTATCTACTACTGGGCAATTTAAATCGGTTGCTAACGGCATACATATATTAAATAGCCACTACATTGGGAAGAATGAGTTGCCAAAGGAAGTATTTCATGATTTATTAAAAAAGCTTTCCAAACAAGCAGATTTTATTCGTATTGAAGATGCTGTTGTTGCTATTAAAGAAAAGACACACCAACATCAAAAACTAATTGCTTTTACTTTTGATGATGGTTTTGAAGAATGTTATACCAAAATAGCTCCCGTACTTTCTGACTTTAACACCAACGCTGCTTTTTTTATCAATCCCGGATTTATTGATGGTGATAAGGACTATCGTAAAAATTTTACAGAGAACATTGTTCATGTAAACAAACAACCAATGACATGGAAAATGATAAAAGAGTTACACCAGCAAGGCTTTGTTATTGGCAATCATACCTTGGATCATGTTAGGTTAGTTGGCTTGACTAATGAAGAATTATATCAACAAGTTACGGTTTCAAAAAATCGAATAGAAGAACAAATTAATGCTCCTTGCAATTATTTTGCATGGACGTATGGTAGAAATTATGATATTGATGAGAAAGCTTTAAATTATTGCCTTAACGAACATCAATATGTTTTTGGTGGTGATAATTACACCAACTATTTTTCGTTTAATAATAAAGTTTTTAACCGAAGGCATGTAGAAGGAAATTGGCATATAAGTCATGTCAACTATTTTTTGAGCAAAGGGAAAAGGTTTGAGGTTTGAGGTTTGAGGTTTGAGGTGCTTTATCATGAATAATGGCGGTTAATTTAAAAAGTCTAAATCTCATCTTTAGAATTAACATTTTTTTATTTGCTTATCGTATTAAGCATATTTTTTCATTTTTACTTATTCCATTAAGCAATTATGACAAAAAGTTTAAAACGTAATTAAAACATTACAACGAATTAAAATTATAAAAACCTCTGTGTACTTCAGACCTCTGTGGTTAATTAAAAAACATGAAACCTACCATCCTCATATTTATAGATTGGTACAAACTGGATTGCAAAGCTAGATGGATTATTGATTAATAAACTCAGAGCATTATAATGCATAAACTACCTATTTTATTCAGTAATTTTGAGGAGTGAAAAATCTTTATATTATATCAGGATGTAATGGTGCAGGAAAAACGACTGCTTCCTACACCATTTTACCAGAAATGTTAAATTGCAACGAATTTGTAAATGCTGATGAAATAGCCAAAGGTCTTTCTCCTTTTAACTCAACAAGCGTTGCCATTCAATCTGGTCGTTTAATGTTGAAGAGAATTGACCAATTAATTGCGGCAGAGAAAGATTTTGCTTTTGAAACTACCCTAGCAACAAGAAGTTATGTTAATACAGTTCGAAAAGCAAAAGAAAATGGATATTTTATTACTATTCTGTATTTTTGGTTAAACTCTCCAGAATTAGCAATAGAAAGAGTTAAACAAAGAGTTTACGAAGGTGGACACGATATACCTAATAATGTAATTCGCAGAAGATATCATTTAGGGATAAAAAATATGTTTACGTTATATATTCCAATAGCAGATTATTGGATGTTAATTGATAATTCTAAAACACCTTTTAGCATTATTGCAGAAAAAGAAAATAATAAAATTAAACTGATTGATAAACCAATTTGGAATCATCTTAAACAAACATACCATGACAACTAAAGAGCGAATTAAAGATATAAGAGAGAAAATTGTAAGAGGTTTAGAAAAAACTTATGAAAAATTAATTATCGAGAAAATAAAAAACGATAGTGTTTTAATTATCTCAGAAAATGGTGAAATTGTTAAAATTAAACCTAGAAAAAATAAGGTTTAATACACTTTATATGTCAACCAACCCTACCATCCTCATATTTATAGATTGGTACAAACCGGGCTACAAAGCAGGTGGACCTATCCGTTCGGTAAGCAATATGGTGGATGCGTTGAAAGATAATTTTCAGTTTTATATTGTTACCCGAAACACCGATTATTTAGAAACTACCCCCTACTCTAGTATCAATGCCAACAAATGGAATGAAGTTGATAACGCTAAGGTTTTTTATTTGACAAAAGAAAAAATAAATAGGCAAACTTTACATACACTTATTGATAAAGTTCAACCCGACATTATCTATTGTAACAGTTTTTATTCTCCCTATTTTTCGCTGATTCCTATTTTTTATGCCAAAAAGAAAAACATTAAAATCATTTTGGCTGTTAGAGGTATGCTTTCAAAAGGTTCGTTGGGTGTAAAAAAGACAAAAAAGAAAGTTTTTACTCAATTTATTAAATGGGTAGGCTTATTCCGAAACATTACTTTTCATGCTACAACCGTTGAAGAAAAAAAAGACATAGAAACAGTTTTTGGAAAAAACACCCGAATTATTGTTGCTACTAATCTTCCCGAACAAAAAACAAGAACATTTACTAAAAAAACTAAACCTGAAAACACCTTAAAACTTATTTCTATTGCTCGTATTTCCCCCGAAAAAAACACCTTGTATGCTATTAATGTGCTGAAAAACTGTAAACAAAACCTACTTTTTGATATTTACGGGCCCATTTACAGCCAAGAATATTGGAACGAATGTTTGAAAGCCATTAACGAAATGCCTACTAACGTAACTATTAATTATAAAGGTGCTTTGCCTCATAAAGAAATTGATACTACCCTACAACAATACCATGCCTTATTGTTACCTTCCACGGGCGAAAATTTTGGACATATCATTATTGAAGCCATGGCAAATGCTTGTGTACCGATAATTTCCGACAAAACTCCTTGGAAAGATTTAGAAAATAAAAGCATTGGTTTTGATATTAATTTAGCTCTTTCGGAACAATTTACTACAACTATTGACAAACTAGCTAGTATGGATGAAGCTACTTTCGATGAAATGGCTAAAAATGCTTTTAATTTTGCCCAAAAAATCACTAATAATCAGTTAATAATTGAAACATATCGACAACTTTTCCGAAAAAGTAACAAAAATTAGAGCAACATCATTTTTAAAACAAATAGGTAGTTTTCTCCTAAACTTCTAATTCCAAAAAAAGGCTATAACTATAATAGTTACAGGCTTTATCAAACAATTTCTAAAAAGTCTAAAAAAGATGGATTTACCTTGAGACAACTAGCTTTTTGGTAATAACAGCACCATTGTGTTCTAATTGTAATAGGTAGATACCGTTGGACAATCCCGAAAGATCTAAAGTTTTATAGGAGTCTTCTAAGGATTTTAGATACAAAACAGTTTTTCCAAATAAATCAACAATGCGTATAGAGGAATTGTTGGGTAGCCCTTTGATATTCAATGTTTTTTCGACTGGATTAGGATACATTACCACTTGGGCTTCCTTTAGGGAATTAGAAATTCCAACTGTTGTACCAGTATGAAATACTTGAAAAGGAAAACTACTGGTACCAAAACCGGTTGAAAACAATAGGTCATTATTGTTGTCAAAGACTAAATGAGGCCTTGTCAAAGCATTAATAGTTATATAACTCCAAAAAGATATAGGTCCGATATGTTCCCAGGTTTGACCATTGTACTTAAATAAAAAACCTGTATTGTTCGCTCCTTGATAGATGAGGTGAAGTAAATCATTTTGATCAAAACGCAATTGATTATGACCAGAGAATGTAGAATTAATGCCTGTTGTGTCAAAAGGTGTCCAATTGTCGTTTATTGGGTCATATTGAACTATCGAAAGAAAATTGCCAGTAGATGGCTTATGGGAAATAAAAATGTTTCCTGAATTATCCACCGCCATAGAACTCAAACCTAATCCTACAAAAAGAGTGGAGCCATTGTTAGGGGCACCTTGCTCTAACTTTTGGAAACCATTCGTAATGTTTCCTTTAAATACATAAATTTGATTAGAACTTTGTGTCACAAGAGAAATATAAAACTCACCATTTTTATAAATTATTTTATTGGAAGCATTCACTTTTCGTGGTAAAATCTGGGCATTTGTCGCAATGCTAGTCTCAATGTTAACCGATCCGTTAATAAATTTTGCAAGGCTTAAATCAGAATATATTATACCAGAATTCCCTTGAACTCTGTGTATAAAATAAACATTGCTATTGCTATCGCAACTCAGTCCACCATAGTATTCAGGTACATAGGTGCTTTCCCAAAGTAATGTGGTAGAATTGAGTTTAAGAATAGTATCTTTCATACCTATATAAAAATCTCCTGATGGTGTGATTAAAAAATCAACGTGACTTTCATTGTTTTCAACATTTCTTAACACATCCTGACCTATCTGATTCCAATTAGAGCCGTCATAAGCTTTAAGCCTCAAATAAACGGTACCACCGAAAGTATTAATTTCTGCCTCGCTCTCTAGAAGATAAATGGTGTTATCTGGAGCTACTTCAACATAACCTTGTAAATTTTGGTAATTATCGGGGCTTAAATTGATATTACGATAAAGTTCTACCCATGAACTTTGGGCTTTAACGCAAAAAACAAAAAATACAACACCGATAAAAAGTAATAGTTTTTTCATAACATTTTAAGTTTCGATTTTTAAATTTATCATTAGCGTATGAAGTTGTTTAAAGTCCCCTCTATAAATTAAAAAATGTTTCTTTTTTTGCAC
>JAVVER010000052.1:0-22113 GCA_032251145.1 Vicingaceae bacterium
CCTGTTTTAATTCCCATTACATAATTTTCTTCTCTTTTTATTTTTCCATTTTCAAAATAATATTTGTGTTTTCCATCGGGTAAACCATCTACAAATTTACCTTCAAAATGTAGTTTTCCATTAGGAAAATAATATTTCCAAACTCCATGTCTTTCATCATCTATGTATTTACCAATTTCTTTATGATCTCCTAATTCGTAAAACCATTCATCTTCTTTTTTTCCATCTATAAATTCTCCTTTGGTAATTAATGTTCCATCTTCAAAAAATTCTTCCATCAACCCATCTCTTAAGCCTTTTCTATAATTTTCTTCTCTTAAAACACTTCCATTTGGATAATACCAAACCCATTTTCCTATAGGTTTTCCTCCTTCCATGTATTTACCTTTTTGTTGTAATTGATTGTCAACAAAAAAGTATTCCCATTCATCTATTTTATCTCCATCTTTATAATGTCCTTTAGATTTTAATTCTCCCGTTATATAATATTCTTCCCAATATCCTTGTCTTCTATCTTCTTTATCTATCATTCCTTTGGCAAGTAAAATACCATGTTCATAAAGTTCTGTTAATTCTAAATTACCTTCTTCATCATAATATTTAAATTTACCGTGTTCTTTACCTGTAACATCATAAGTTCCTTCTTTTTTTACTGTTCCGTCTGTATAAAATTCTTTTTTAATATCTAAATTACTAAGTTCTTCTGCAAATAGTTGAGGTTCTCCATTTATATAAAGTGTAGCATTGGTTAACATGCCTTTTAAATCATATTCTTTTAAATAACCGTTTAGTAAACCATTTTTATAAGTAGCTTCTTCTTTTAGTTTTCCATTATCATAAAACTTTTTCCAAATGCCTGTTTTTTTGTTATTAAAATCATATCTATTTATAATTTCTTTGCCTATTAATGTTCCTTTTTTGTAAACAATAATAGAAATTATTCTTCCGTCTAATCCATATTCAAAAGCATTGCCTGAGGCTAAATTTTCTTCATAAAAAATTTCTTTTTGTTTTATTTTAGCAATAGAATCATACAGAATGGTATCGTAATAATGAACAGAAGCTCCTTGTTTAATATCATCCACATAATTTTCTTCTAAAATTATATTACAATTATTGCTAAAATAGGTTTTTAAACCATTTTTTTTATCGCTTTTATATACAATTTTTTGGAGGGTATCTTCTCGTTCATTATAAAAAACCCAGGTACTGTCTAGCAGATGATTTTTTCTGTTTCCTTCAGATTTTTTCAATCCGTTTGGATGGTAAGTTACCCAATACCCTTCTGGTTTTCCATTTTTAATTTCTCCTTCACTAGAAACAATACCATTTTCGTAATAAAATTTTTTATGCCCATCTTTTAATTTTTCTTGAGCAAAATAAGGCAATGAAAATAAAAATAAGAGGAAGAAAAAGCTAATTTTATTAAGATATGAATACACTATTATATATATATTATTATTAATTAAAATTAAAAAAAAACTACTATTACTATTAAGGTGTTAAGAAGGTTTAAAATTAGTAATTATAGTTCTTGTTTTTGTAAAATATAAAAAGTTATTGACTACTATTAACAATTTTTATTTTTATATAAGTTTGATAATCTTTAAAATAACTAATCTATTAACTTTTTGTTAATTTTAGCTATTAACCAAATGTTAACTTTAAAATTATAAACAAGTATTTTTTTATGTTGTTAGTATGTTTTCCAAAAATAGGCATATTAAAATAGTGCTTAATTCATTTGTAATTTTGATTAGCATTTTATTTGAATAAAGCAAGAAATAGTTTTTGATTTTTATTAACTTTTTTCAAGACTATTAACAACTTTATTGTTATATATAAAATATTTAAAAACAACTACTTATAATTATTAATAAATTTGAATGTTAGTAAGTAGATAAATCATTTAAAAAGGCTAATTTTATTGTTTAAACAAGTAATAATTAATAGCTTAAAAATCATAAAAATGGAAATTACAAAAATTTTAATAGGTAGCGATCATGCCGGATTTGAATTAAAAGAACTAATTAAACAACATTTAGGAACTAAAGGAATAGAAGTAAAAGATGTTGGTCCTTATTCTGCCGATAGTGTAGATTATCCCGATTTTGCACACCCTGTAGCTAATGAAGTAGCTAGTACTGCTAGTATTTTTGGGGTATTAATTTGCGGAAGTGGCAACGGAATTAATATGACTGCTAATAAACATCAAGAAATCCGTTCTGCACTATGCTGGAAGCCAGAAATAGCGGAATTAGCTCGATTACATAATAACGCCAATATAATTGCACTTCCTGCTCGTTTTATTAGTAATGAAGAAGCTCTAAAATGTGTGGATGTTTTCTTATCTACTGATTTTGAAGGTGGTAGACATCAAAATAGAGTTAATAAAATAGCGTATTGTTAAAAAAATTAAAATTAAGTATTTAAAAGAAACTTTTTTAAAATTACTTACGTTAAATAAATCGTCTTTCATTTTTAATAACTTTTAAAACTAACAATAATATGGACTCAATAGCTAACAATATTTCTGCTTCGCAAGCTGAGGCGGTTTTAATAAATAAAGAAGACATAGCTAATTTACATTTCCCAAAAGAAGATGTTTTGTTAACTCCCGAAGATAAAAAAGAAAGATTAAAGAAAATAGAGAGAGCAATGCATTTAGGAAATAATAAAATTAAAGTAAAAATAATTTTTCAGGATGTTGAAGGCAAAAAAGTAGTAGATACTTCTATTTGGGGAATTACAGAACAAAATATTATTCTAAAAGGAACAACCATAATTCCTATTAGAAGTATTTATGAAATTAAATTTTTCTAGTTTATTGGTTTTTTATTGATTTTTTTAAAAGCTCCTTATTTAGGGAGCTTTTTTAGTTTTATTAACTTATAAGGAATTAAAAAGAGTAATATAAATTACAATTATTAATTAGTTTTGACATTCATCTTTTAAAATCAGGCAGATGCGAACTATTAAAAACGCTTTCATTTTATTACTAATATTATTAATTCATCAGACTTCAGTTGCTCAAATAGACCCACTAGAAAAAGTTAGTTGGGAATTTAGTGTGGAACAAAATGATTGCGATGCTTATATTATAGGTAAAGCAACTATTGTTAACCATTGGCATATTTATGCAGCTCATTTGCCAGAAGGGGGTTTTGCGTTGCCCACCGTAATGGAGTTAGAAAAATCGGATAAATATAAAATTATTGGAAAGTTAGAAGAACCTAAACCAGAAAAAATTAGAGATGAAATTCTAAAAGAAGATTTGTTTCTTCATTCTGGAACAATTGAATTTAAGCAAAAAATTATCATTTTAACAGATAAAGATTTTACCCTAAAAGGGACTTATTCTTTCCAAACTTGCGATGATGTTCAATGCTTACCTCCTTATGATGATGTTTTTGAAGTAAAAGTAAAAGGTTGTAAACCAGGAGAAGAAAACAATAATAGTGAAATGAGTTTTGTTTTAAACGAAACTGATAATACTGACTCTACAGAGGAGCAAGCAACTACAGCAATAACTGAAAATGAAAATAAAACAGAAAATACTCCTGTAAAAGAACCAACGGATAAACTAACAGACAAATCGTTGTTAACTATTTTCTTTTTAGCATTTTTAAGCGGTTTTGCAGCTTTATTAACACCTTGTGTTTTCCCAATGATTCCTATGACAGTTAGCTTTTTTACCAAGCAAAGTAAAACTCGTGCAGCAGGAATTAGAAATGCCATTATTTATGGCTTATCCATTATTGTTATTTATGTATTATTAGGAACAATTATTACAGCAATTTTTGGTTCAGATGCTTTAAATGCATTATCAACTAATGTGTATTTTAATATTTTCTTCTTTTTATTATTGGTTGTTTTTGCTATATCATTTCTAGGAGCATTTGAAATTGTATTGCCCAGCTCTTGGGTAAACAAAGCAGATTCAGCTTCTAATAGAGGAGGGTTAATAGGCATTTTCTTTATGGCATTTACCTTAGCGTTGGTTTCATTTTCATGTACAGGGCCAATTGTAGGAACGTTATTGGTTCAGTCGGCATCAATTGGTGGAATGGCTCCTTTTGTAGGAATGTTTGGTTTTTCATTAGCCTTAGCCTTACCTTTTGGTTTATTTGCAGCATTTCCAGGGTGGATGAATTCTTTACCAAAATCGGGCGGCTGGTTAAATACAGTTAAAGTAGTATTAGGATTTTTAGAGTTGGCGTTGGCGTTTAAATTCTTATCGAATGCCGATCTAGTAATGGATTGGCACTTGTTAGAAAGAGAAGTATTTTTAGCCATTTGGATAGGTGTTTTTGGAGTATTGGCGATGTATTTATTTGGATTTATTAAGTTACCACACGATAGTCCCATGCCAAACCTTTCTGTTGGAAGAACCTTGTTTGGGACTTTAGTGATAATTTTTGTTATTTACTTAATTCCTGGACTTTGGGGAGCTCCACTAAAGTTAATTAGCGGATTTCCACCACCAATGGAATACAGCGAATCTCCCAGAGGTTTTGGAAGCACCACATCAACAGTAGATTATATTGAAGGCACTAAAGTCGGCCCTCAAGGTATTCCTGCATTTTTAGATATAGAGGAAGGATTGGCGTATGCTAAAAAAGTGGGCAAACCAATATTTTTAGATTTTACAGGAAAAGCCTGTGTTAATTGCCGAAGAATGGAAGAAGGTGTTTGGGGCGAGCCGGGAGTTATTGAAATTCTTAAAAATGATGTAGTGTTGGTTTCGCTTTATGTGGATGACAAAAGAGATTTACCTCTAGAAGAACAAACAGAAGTAGAAGAAAATGGTAAAACCATAAAAATTACCACCATAGGTAAAAAATGGAGCCATTATCAATCATCAAAGTATAAAGTAAACACCCAGCCTTATTATTTAATCTTAGACGAAAATGGTAACGAAGTAGGTAATGGTAGTGCCGATTACGAAAACCATGGTAATGTGGATGCCTTTAAAAAATGGTTGGAAGAAGGGTTGAAGTTGTATAATAAAACGCTTTAGTTTAATAAGAAAAATCGATTTTTTAAGTTATCTCTGCCTGAAAAAGAGCAGCAAAGTGTTTTTTAAGTTTTACTTTTACTTCTTCCATATCTACTGCTGTACCTAATTCTTGATACATGGAGGTAACTTGTTTGTCGTCAATTCCGCAAGGAATAATATTTCCAAAATATGCTAAATTAGGGTGGACATTAAAAGCAAAACCATGCATGGTTACCCATCTGCTGCAACGAACACCCATAGCACAAATTTTTCTTGCTTTTCTCGGGTTGTCAGCATCTAACCAAACCCCTGTGTAGCCTTCATATCTTCCTGCTTCAATGCCGTATTCTGCTAATGTTCTAATAATCATTTCTTCTAAAAAACGTAGGTATTTATGAATGTCTGTAAAAAACAGATCTAAATCTAAAATGGGATAACCCACAATTTGCCCAGGACCATGGTAAGTAATATCGCCACCACGGTTTATTTTGTAATAAGTAGCACCCTTTTGTTTTAGCATAGCTTCCGAAAGTAACAAATGTGCTTCATCTCCACTTTTTCCTAAAGTATAAACGTGCGGATGTTCGCAAAAAAGCAAATGGTGTTGAGTGGGAATATTGGTATCGTCTTTTCTATTTTGAATTTTAATATCTATGGTTTCCTTAAAAAGTTGCTCTTGAAAATCCCAAGCTTCTTTGTAGTCTATTAATCCTAAATCGTTAAAAATAACTTTTTGCATGATAAAATGGTTGTTACTGCTCAAGAGCAAAATCTAAATAATGATACAAATCTACTGGATGATAATTTGGTAAATTTTCTCCTCTTTTGTTTCCTAGTCTTACAATAACTAAGCGTTTTTCAGGAACAGCAATAATATACTGCCCTTGAATACCTCTGGCATAAAAAACCCTCATGTTTTTATGTTCTCCCGTCCAAAGTTGAAAGCCATAAAAATCGACCATTTTACCGTTGACGTCTTTTAATCCCTGACGATAATTCATGGCTTGTTTAAGGTAATCTTCGCTAATTATGGTTTGTCCGTTCCATTTACCTTTGTTAATAATAAGCTGACCAATACGAGCAAAATCTCTAGCGTTGGAATAGAAACAACAATAGGCTTTTTCTCTACCATTTTCGCTATCTAAATTCCAAAGAGCTGCATTTTTTGCTCCAATTGGTTTCCAAATTTTTTCGCTCATATATTCAGAAATATTTTTTCCAGTAGTTTTTTCTAGAATAAAAGAAAGGATTAAGGTGTTGCCGCCCAAATAACGCCAAGTTTTTCCTGGGGCTTCCGTTACATTGTATTTTCTATTTAGTTCGTATAAATTTGTTCCATAATAAGCTTTTGCCATGTGTCCAAACGGGCTTTTGTAGTCTTCATCAAAATTAATTCCCGAACTCATGTTTAGTAAATGTTTAATAGTAAGTTCTGGGTAATTTTTATATTTTGGTAAATAATCTGAAACGGGATCGTCAATGCTATTAATTTTTCCTTCATCTATAGCAATACCTATTAGTAGAGCAATAAATGTTTTAGCAACAGAAAAAGAGTTGGTTAGTGAATTCTCGTTGTAGTCTTTCCAATATTTTTCATAAACCAATTCACTATCTTTTATTACTAAAAACGCAACGGGATCATACTTTTCTATTTCTTTAAGTATTTTTTCATTTGTTTTTTTATTAAAGTTTTTGCTGATTACCCAAGGCGAGTAAGCGCCTGCTTCTACAGTTCTGTTTTCAAAAATGTGGTGTTCATTAATGCTCGGACCAGTCTTACCTACTAAATAAGTGGTAGCAATAGCTTTAAACAAATGTTGGTGCCCCGAAATAAATGCCACTAGTGAAGCTAAAGCAATAAACAGTGTTAAACTAATTAAAATTCTTTTTAACCAACGCATAAAGGTATTTTTATTACAAAACTAAGGCTTATTTTTTAGCTTTTGAAAAAATGTTGATTAATGAAAAAAGAACTCAAGGTTTAAGTTTAATTTGGTTCAAAAATTAATTTAATTTTATTAAAATCGGCCGCACTATTTATTATTTTTCTGTATTCCTGATAATGTTCTACAGGAATGTCGATGTTTTTATAATATTCTTCGCTTAAAATAGTTAACGTATTATTTTTAATGGTATAGTTAGATACAAATGCCATTGTAGTGTCTCCATCTTCAATAAAAACATTGTTTATATTAATATCTTCAGGGTTAATTAAATTATAACCTTTGGGTAGATTAATGGTAATGCTTCTGTAATAATATCTTCCAAACTCAAGCTCTAGTGGCAAAGTTCTTTCAACGCTATCATAAATTTGCACTTGAGGTCCTATTAGGTTGCCTACTTCAAAAATAATTTTATTTCCAGCTTTTTCTATAAAAACATCTGTTTCAAAATCTGCTTCTATGGTAAAAGGTTTTTTTCCTAAATCGGAAGAGTTATGGTTTGTTACTTTAATGTTTTTAGGCTCTAACTCACTGTTTATGTTTGTAAAAAGTTCTTTATGTAGGTTTTCTCTGTTTTCATCTGTTATTAAGTAGTAAAAAGGCTGAATATCTTTTGCGTAATAGCTCGAAAGCTCTTGTTTTATGTTAATGTTTTGGTTTAAAACATTATTTTCATCAAATGTAATATTAATATACATTTTATTAGCGGTTTCGTTATAAGGAATAGCGTCTATAAATTTTATATTTGCTATTGCTGTTTTAAATCCATTTAAACTAACCTCTTTAATAAATAATCCAAAGTTATGGGTGTGAATATAAGTAGGAACTCCAAATCGGGATGCTAAATTGGTGGGAGATAGGTATTTTTTTTCTGAGGGGAAATAAATAAGGTAGTCTTCTAAAAAGGTGGATGCTTCAAAGATTTCGTCAAATTTTTTGTCAAAACGATTGCATGTCATTACAATTTCGATGTTAATATCATAAAAAGCAAGTGCTTGACAATAAAGCTTAAGGATTCCATAATCATTTGCTATTTTATTGTTAATAATAAAGTTTAAATCATAATGTCCTTCAGCGGCATTATTGCTACTCAGTACTATATTTTTTTTAATAAAGTCTTCAATAATGCTAATTTTATCTTCTACATTAGAGGCTTTTTTTAGGTTTGTTTGTTTTAAAAAGTTTGCTATAAGTTTTTTGTTTTTATCTAAATCATTATATATAAAGTTGTAGAGGTTTTGAACTAATTCACTATAAGAGGATATGTCGTTTGCTCCTGTATAGGTGTTTTGGTCTAATTTAAAAATAAACGCCTGAAGTTTGGTTTTGTAGCCAGAGTTGCTCTCCCATTTTAATGAAGGTACGTAAGTTTTAGTAAGCAAATGGTTCCATTTTCCATTTTCTAATGTGTCTTTAATTATGGTATCGGTAGTGTTTATGGTTTTAAATTTAAAAATTAGGTTTTTAGGCGATATTAATTGGAAGGTATAATTATAAATTGCATTATCTTCTTGGTAGGTAATATAAGAACCTTCGTAGTAGGGTTTTTTTTCAACAACATAAAAATATTCAACAATTGATCCTTTTTCAATGCCTTCAAAAGCAAAGTATTTGTAGGTAGTGTTTGTGTTTTCATCTACAGCAGTTAAAATTTTAGAAGAATCGAGTTCTATAATTTTGTTGGATGGAGAAATTACTCTTGCTTTTGTTTTAAGAATAGTAGTGTTTTCATTAAAACTAATGTAAACTTTATTGTTTTCTTCAATAGAATTATCTGATCTAAGTAATATGCTTTTATGTATTAATATGTATTGAGTAAGAGGCATTTTTTCGGTGTTTTTATAAGCATATTCGAATGAAGATAAACTTTTAAGATAAATCATTTCTTCGTTTGGTAAAGAGTCTCTATAGGTTGTGATTTTGCTTATGTCTTCACTCCAATCATACGATGTATATAAAGGAGTTTTTTGGGCGTATAAGTTAGTTAAGGTAAGGAGTAAAACTAAAAGGAATAAATTTTTCATGTGTTGTTATTTATTTTTGTTTAAATACAATTAATTCTTTTGATGCGTTTTGAAGGTTTTGAGCAAATGTGTTCCAAATATTAAACTCCTCTGGTTTAATTATTAATTTGTTGCATTGGAATGATGCCTGATAAATTATATAATTATCTTTTATAGAGTAATTTATTTGGTAGGTTAATCCATTCTCATTAAAAGTTAAGTTTTTAGGTAGAAACTCTACTTCATAATTGGTAGGAATTTTTAATTTGTAATAATAATTTTTGGTAAAGCCATACTCTATTTCTATAGGTAGTTCTCGGTCTTTTTTAATTTTTTCAGGTAGGTTGTCTTTATGTAAGGTTAAATTAATGTATAAGTGATTGTTTGAAGTGGAGACATAATTATCGATATTAAATTGATAGGATAAAACAAAAGGGCTGTCATAACTAAACTTGTTTTTTTCTTCAAAATCTATAATAATAAATTTATTATTTCCTTTTTTAGCATAACTCATATAGTACTTTTTAAGGTCTTCTCTTTTATTAATAGATTCTAAAGCATTAAACAATCTTATTTTCGTGTATCCGTCTAAGTAGTGGTTACAAATTCCACTTAGGGTAAGGGCATTAATTTCTACTTGTAACGAATCGTAACTATAATTTTTATTTGCGTGCGTTTGAGGAAGTTTTTTAATGATAAAATTTGTGCTATCAATACCAATTAACACTTCTTTTTCTTGAATAAAAGCGGGAACTAAGCCTAGTTTTGAATATCTACCCGTGGCGTCTAGGTAATAAAAATTAGAGTCTATTATACAAGTATTAATCATGTGGTTATCTACTTTAGGAGAAGGCAAATCTGTATATTTATAAGGGAGCCTTCTGGTTCCAACCCAGGTTAAATAGGTGTTTAGTCCGGCATATCTAAGCATTTCTAATAAGATGCTTGAGTTGTCTTTACAATCGCCAAATCTATTTTTAAAAACAACAGAAGCTTCTCTGGGTACAAAGCCTCCTAGCCCGCTTTCAAAAGCGATGTATTTTATGTTTTCTTGTGCCCAGTAGTAAATTGTTTTTAATTTTTCAATGTCTGAAGTACAGTTTTTGGTAAGACTATCTACTAATTCTATTAGTTCCGGAACAGTATCGTTATTTTCATAAATTTCTTTTGAAAGAGAGTAGTACCAATTATATAAATTAGCTGTTGATTCTAAAAGAGGAATTATGGAATCATTAACGGTATAAGATTTTATGTAAGGAACTACATGAGGAATGGTATAGTAAAAAGAAGGAGCACTATTTTCACTTTTTGATTTAGGAATTTCATTTAATTTCCAAGAGTGTGTTGTTTTGTTTTTTTTTGTTTTTTTTTGGTAGTTTAAATTTTCTTCAGAAGTATTAAAATATTTAAAATCTAATTCTATATTATCATCTACAGTAATGGTAAGAGAAAGATTGTTTATTGGATAATAATTTTGAAAAAAAAGGGCATAAAGAAAACGAGGGTTTTTTATTGTTGTTTTATAAGAAAGAATGGATTTTGAGCCTTTGGTTAGGTTGGGAAAATAAAAAGAATATTCTTTTGTATCGTCATGAAAAATAGAAGAGCTAAACTTATCTTTTTCTTTAATATCAGTTACTTTATATTCTTTGTATTTATTTTTTTCCAATACAAAAGAGGAGGCTTTTAGGTCTGATATTTCATGAAAAAAAGAACCATCAACACTTTCTTCGGAAAAGATGTTAGCATTGTTGTGAAGGTAAAATTTTTCTTCTCTAAAATTTGAGGTAATAACAATTTCGTTTGTTTTAGATAGCGAAATATTGATGTCTTCGGAAACAGATAAGCTAATTTTATTTTCTGAAGAGTATTTTTCTAGCAAATTATTAATTTCATCAGTAAAATTTTGTGAGCTACTAATAAGAGGTAAAAGAAGTGTTAGGGTTAAAAATATATTTTTCATTAAACTTGTTTAATATAGAATATTGTTGGCAATATAATAGTTTTTATTAAGCTGGTTACCATTGCTATCAAAATAATAATACCAACCATAAAATTCTCCATCAACATAATTGGATTTAATTTTTAATTTACCGTTTGGATAAAACTCTTCGTAATTTCCGTGTAGTTCGCCTAGGTGATAGTTTTTCTTTTCTTTTATTTTGCCATCTTCATAGTAAGAAATTACTTCGCCTTCTCTACCGGTATCTTTGTATTTTTCTAGCTCAATTAATTGTCCGTTATTATAGAATTCTTCGTATGCTCCAAGTAGCTCTCCATTTTTAAATGTCATTTTTCTAGATAGCTGTCCGTTTTTGTAATAAGCAACTATTTCACCAGTCTCATTGGTTAGCTTTATTTCAGGGAGTAATTTTCCTTCTTTATTTAAATAAGAATAGCCCGTTAGTTTTCCATTGTGGTAATATCTAACTAATTGCAGGTTGTTTTTATTATCATAAAATGATTTTTCTCCGTGTTGTTTCCCGTTTCTATAGTATGTTTTTTGGGAAATATTTCCATTAGTATGATAATTTAGTTGCTCGCCATCTAATTTACCATAGCTATAGATTTTTTTATGTGTTTGTATGCCGTCTATATCAAAATACATCCAAACACCGTGTTTTTCATCTTGATAATATTTTCCTTTACTAGATATTTTTCCATTTATGTGGTACCAAGTCCATTCATTTTCTTTTTTTCCATTAATAAACTCTCCAGAAATATTTAGTTTGTTATCTGGATAATAAGCATTATATTGGTTATGGAATATACCATTAAGGGTATTATATTTTTTTCTAATGTTTCCGTTAGCATAATGAACAACAGCTTGTTTGTTTCCATAAAGAGAATCTTCGTATATAGTTTCGTAGAGCGTTTGATTGGTATCAAAATATTCTGTTTTTATTAAACTTCCTAAGTTGTAGGTTTCTACGGAATAAGCTTTTTGGTCTGTGTTAAAGTACTTTTGTTTGCCGTGTAGTTTTCCATCTATATAATAAAGAGTTTGACTAATAGTGGTGTCGCTAAAATAATAAATCCATTCTCCAACTCTATTGTCATTTTCGTACCAACCCTGAGCGTAAATATTTCCATCTGCAAGGTAGTTTGCATAATAGCCGCTAAGCGTATCGTTATTATACGTCCAGGTATCACTTATTTTGTTGTTAGCATGATATCTAATTTCTTCTCCATGAAGCTTGCCATCTTTAAAGTGTTCTATACTAGATAAAGTTCCGTTTTGGTTATAATATTCCCACCTACCTTCTTTTCCTAATTCTAATTTATATGTTCCTTTTGTAGATACTATTCCATCAGCATAAAATCCTTCGTATTCAAAACTTCCTTTAGATTTTTTTACATCTTTAATTATTTCTCCATTTTTATTATAAAAACGGTAAGCAATGGGTGTTTCATTTTTATAGTCAATTTCATTAAATAAAACTCCATCAATATCATATTGTTTATAAACGCCTGTTTTTTTACCTTTCTCATCATAAAATACTTCTTCTGTTTTTTCTCCATTTGGATTGAAATATTGCCAATTCCCTATCATAGTGCCTTGTTTGTATTTACCCTTAGACTCAACATTTCCATTTTCATAATAAGAGATGTAATCGCCCTCAGGCTCGTCATTAAGGTTTGAAAAAACACTTTTTTTATTTCCAGAAAAATAAAACTCTTTTTCTTCCCCTTTTCTTTTTCCTTCAGAAAAGTTTATGATAGATTTTGTTTTTCCATTTTCATATAAAATAGTTATTAACCCATCAATTTTGTTGTTTTTATAAGACACTTTATAATTTAAATAGTCTTTTCCTAAGTTGTAATAAAACGTTTGTGTAAGTAATTCTTCCTTTTCGTTGTATTCTCCTTCTTCTACTAGTGCTCCTCGTTTGTTGTATATACTGTATTTACCTACAACTAAACCATCTTTATAGTGGTATGTTTTAGAAAGTTTTTTATTATCAAAAAAAGCTTTATAAGCATCAGTTAGTTTGCCATCATTATAGTTTGCTTCTTCACTAATATTTCCATTTTCATGATAAAAAATCCATTTACCATCTCTATTATTTGAGGGGTTAATCAATCCTTCAGAAAACACCTTTCCGTTATCACGGTAGGTGGTCCAATTGCCGTTTAAAGTGCCTTTTTTTACAACGCCAATACCGCTTAATTCTTTATTATCGTAAATATATTTTTTAACTTCGTTTTTGTTTATTGTTTCTTCTGAAATTATATCGCTCCATTTACCAAAAACATTATCTATAAACTTAACAATGTTAGATTCATTTTTTAATACTATTGGTTTGTATTTACTTTCATTATTTATCATGTACGAAACGGTGTAACTATAGTGTTCAAAGAGGTTGTTATCCATTATGTATTGAAAAAACGGAATATAATAATTACCCCAAAAATCATCTTTTTTATCAATTTCTTTTAAGGAACTAAAAATTAAATGAGATTGTTTAATATAAGGCAAATCAATTTTAGAGGGGGTTTTATATTTTTTATTTAGTGCCACGTAGTTTTTCACTAAAACATCTAACTCTTGAAAAGTTTTATAGTTTTCTAACGTGTTTTTATTAAATTTTTGTTCTTCGTTTTTACTGGTAAGCATAGTATTTAGTGCAGACAAAACGCTTAACGAACCCGATCCGTCTGGATTAAGTATTAAGTACATATTAAAACATAATGCACTTTGAGTTACTAAATCGGCAAGATACATAACCTCTCCTAGTTTATAATGGTAAGAAGCTTTAAATGGAGCTAACTTTATGGCTTTTTGATACCAGTTAATAGCATTTATATATTCTTCTTTGGCTTCATAAATTAATCCGTTTACATAGTGAAGGTTAGCGTTTTTTGGGTAGTGTTTCAAACCTTCTTTTATTGTATTAAGAGCTTCGCTGTATTTTTTTAATTCAATTAAGGCTGTTGCTTTGTTGTTATAAAAAGAGTTGTTAATGCTAATGTCGTTTATTTTCAACCCTTCGTCACAATATTTAATAGCATTTTCATAGTTTTTATCTTGTATTTCATAATAAGAAAGCAAAATGAGCATATCAGGATACAATGTGTCATTTTTATTTATGTTACTTTTAAGATAATCTATACGATTTCTGTAATCATCTTCTGGTAATTCACTAAGAGTATTTACTAAATCATCTTTTTTAAGGTATGTTTTTACTTGCTGAGCAGAAGCAAAGGATATTAATAACATAAACGACAATAAAAGATACAAACGTCTTTTATTAAAATAGATAAAATTATATTTCATGCTGTTGATTTTTATAAGTATACAAATAAATAATTTTTTTTTTATTAAACCTATGTTAAGGATAATAAAACATATAAAAATGTATTATTTAATTGATAAACTGGTTGTTAAAAAATTAAATATTTTCTACATAACAACGCCTTTTCAATTAAAACTTTAATAAATGAGCTTTAGATTTGTTTTTCCATCCGGCTTGCGATTCGTAATCTACGTAGTAAATTTTTAAATCAGCTTGCGATTCATAATCTACAAAATACACTTTTTTATCTGCTTGGCTTTCGTATTTTACAGCATACCACAAGCCATCTTTATTTGCTTGGCTTTCATACTTAACATGATATACTTTTAAGTCGCATTGCGATTCGTAATCCACTACATACACTTTGATATCTGCCTGTGATTCATATTTTACTTTGAAAATTTTTTGTCCGAAAACAACATTACTGCTAAAAGCAAGTGCAAAGAACACTACTAAAGAAAGGGTGATTTTTTTACTCATAATGTTTATGTTTTAGATTTAACTATATGGTTAAAAAATTAGTTAAATCGGTTAATGTTTACTTCTTCAGGAAGTGGTTCATTAAGCAACAAATATCGTACAAATTTTTGAGCTAACCAAGGTGCTAACATTACGCCTTTAGTTCCTAATCCGTTAAAAATGAAAAAATTGTTGTGTTGATGATGTACTCCCAGCAATGGTCTTCTGTCGCTAACGGTTGGTCTCACACCAGCTTCATGCTTATTAACAATAATGTTATCTTTTATAAATTTTTGAGCTTTGTTTAAGAGTTCCTCTTTAGCTTTTTCACTAATATTTTCATCAATTTCATCCCAATTATAAGTTGCTCCTAATTTATAAGCACCATCGTAAGGCAATATAAAAACGCCTTTGTTAATAGCTGCATCTAAGGTTAAGTTTTCAAAATCAACACTTAGCACCTCGCCTTTGGTGAGTTTAAACGGCAAGTGTCTAAAATAAGGATTGTGAATGTTTTTATAGCCTTCACAAAAGATGATGCCTTTTGCTTTAAAGTTCTTCCAGCAAACAGTTGACGCTTCCATTTTTAAATCAGCGTAATCAAATGTACTTTCATCAAAAGCATTGTTTTTAATGAGGTACTCTTGAAAAGCCTGTAACCATTTTTTGGTTCGTAAAAACCCCGATTGAAGTACTTTTGAAGCTCCATAAGGCATAGTTATATATTGCTCATCAAAAGGTTTTTCGTTTTTGTCATTTATCCAATCAAACAATTCGGGTTCGTTGCTTTTTTGTTTCCAAAAAGAACTTTCTTTTTCATCTACAAAAAGTTTATAAATAGGCATTTCTTGGTAAAAATTATTGTTAAGCAATTGTTCTTGTTTTCGGTAAAAATTAACAGCTAGTGGCAAAACACTTTCTACCAACCAACTTTTGGTAAGTCGTTTAAAAACTACCGGATTACATAAGCCCGCAGCAATTTTTGATGAGGTTTGGAGATGGTTTTCATCTATTATCACAATTTTTTTGCCCTCTTCCATCAACTGAAAAGCCAATACAGAACCCGCTAATCCTTGTCCAACAATGATGTAATCAATTTCTTTCATTAACAACAAAAATAGTTTTTTAATTTGCGATTTTTTTGGCTTTTGTACAACTTTTACAATGGTAAACTATAGCGAGTCTTTTATTGGGCCAAGGACCTTTTAAACAACCCATACACTTTTTCTTTTTTGCATTTGGAAATGCATTATTTATACATGGATATCTTGGTTTTCCATAAACTGTCCCAACCAATGCTTTATTCATTTTTGTGTTATGAATTTCACAAACTCTTATTTCTTGATTTTTAGTAGAATTATGTAGCACACAAGAATTAAATAACAGGGTTATAAATATGATGAGAATATTTTTCAAAATGAATTATGTAAATGAGTAAAGTAAAAGTAATTAAAAAATTCATAATTTTAAATCCCGAAACCCCCTAACTAAAACTACTTAAATGAACACAAATTCAGTCAATTGGCAATCGGAGATTAACAAAACCATTTTACGTTACCACACCATTGCTTTATGGGTTGCTGTAATTTTTAACATGCTCTTTTTTGTTACCGATTATTTTAATATTTATGAATATTGGCAAGAGTTTTTAACCTTTAGGGTGGCTGTTTCTTTCGTTTGTTTGGTAACTGTTTTGTTTCATGAAAAAATTAAAATTCCTATTGAAGTTTTAGGGTTTGTTCCAGTTTTTTTAATTTCTATACAAAATGCTTACATGTGGAGTGTGATGGATTTAGAGCATCTTCAAAAACATGCTTTTGCCTACATTGCTTTATTTATTGGCTCTGGTATGTTTATGTTTTACCATGTTTATTATTCCATTTTAATTGTGGTTGCTAACATTATTGCCAACATCATTTTCTTTTATTACAACAGCACATTAAGTCTTGATGAAATTTTGGTAAGTGGTGGATTGCTTACAGGTGCGGTAGCTGTTTTTTCTATCTTATTAATTAGAATGCGTTACCGATTAACTAAAAAAGAAATTGTTGCTCGCTTAATGCTAGAAAAATCTAAAAAACAACTAGAAGAACAAAAAGCCATTACGGAAGAAAAAAATAAGGAAATTGTTGACAGTATTAACTATGCCAAACGAATTCAAGATGCATTGATTACTCCTCCATCTAAACTAAAAAAGTTGTTGCCCGAATCGTTTGTGGTTTTTATGCCTAAAGATATTGTTAGTGGAGATTTTTATTGGGCAACAGAAATTACGACTACTAAACCTAATCAACCTAATGAAAAATTAGTAGTTTTTGCTGTTGCCGATTGTACCGGACATGGAGTTTCTGGGGCATTTATGAGCATTATCGGATTAAAAATTTTAAATCAATCTAAAATACAGCCTAATATTAATTCTCCAGCAGAAGCATTGAATTATTTGAATGATGAGGTGTATAGCACGATAAACATCCATACAGATGATGAAAATGTGATAAGAGACGGAATGGACATTGCATTATGCAGTTTACAACTTTCCGAAAGTTCTGCCAGACTGCAATATGCAGGAGCAAACAATTCGCTTTATATCATTAGAAATGGAGAATTGTTGGAAACCAAAGCCGACAAACAGCCTATTGGTGCTTACGAAACGGAAAAATCTTTCCAAAATCATGAAATAGAATTGCAAAAAGGGGATATGGTTTATTTATTTTCTGATGGATATGCCGATCAGTTTGGCGGTCCAAAAGGCAAAAAATTTAACTATAGGCAGTTTAAGGAATTATTAACAGAGGTATCTAGTTTGCCTGTTGACGAGCAAAAAGAAACGCTTATAGATGCTCATAATGCTTGGAAAGGAAGCCAAGAACAATTAGACGACATTTGTATTATGGGTGTAAGGGTTTAAGGCAAAGTAACCATAAACACGCCTCTTAACCCTTTGTTTATCAATTCTTCTTTTAAGGTTTGTATTTCTGTAGCAGAAGAAGATTTTCCGTAACGGATTTTGGTTAAACCACCCACATTTTCTTTAGAAGTTAAGTTATAATCCAAACCATGTTGCTTACAAAAATTACGAACTCGTGTTTCAGAATATTCTGAAAGAGCTAAAATTTGAACTCCGTATTGTTTTTTAGATGAGGTATTTGTTGGAGTTGGTGTAGGCTTAGGTTTTTCTTCAGATTTTTTGTAAGTAGTTTCTACAGGTGGAGTTGTTTCTTCTTTAGGAGTTTCTGCCACTACAGGCGTTGAATTTTCTTCCTCAACTTCTTCTTTGGTTTCTTCAATAACTTCAGCTACAATTTCTTCTTCCTCTTCTTTTTTACTTTCAACAGGAGTAGTTGTTTCTTTAGTAGCCTCGGTTTCTTCTTCCTCTTCAACTTCAGGAGTTGTTGAAGCTAAAGTACTAGCACTTCCATCTATATTAATAGTTAGTGGAGTAAGTGTTACTTTGTTTTTTATTTCATTACGAGAATATTGAATAGCCGCAGGAATGTTTAGGGTTTGTCCGTTACTAATGGTTAATATAAATTCAATGTTTATAACTCCTGATGCAGGAACAGCCATTAAATAAAACTTTAACTGATTGTTTTTTCTATCGGTAAAAAAAGAATTATTAGGAGATGGTGTATAGGAATGAACATCGTCAATATCGTATTCAATACGAGCAATATCAACGTTTTCTAACCCAGTAATAGCGGTTTTCACTAAAAACTCATTGGGTTGTCCGGTAGCTTCAACAATATGAGATGAATTTACCGTTTGTGCGAAAATAGTAGTTGAAGCGATTACCACAACAAATAAAAAAATCAAGAAGTTTTTTGTCATAATTCAGGGTTTATTCACCTAATAAGTGATTAAAATCGTGGTAAATATATTAAAAAAATATTGGGTAAAAAATAAATTTAAACGGTTATGTTTTCAAAATGGCAATAAAACTAAGCACTTTCCAGCCCTTTTTTATAGGTTGCAATAGCTCTTTCTCGGGCAAATTTATGTTCTACTATAGGAGCAGGATAAGTCAGTTCATTGAGGTTTTTTACCCACTTTGTGATGTATTTTAATTCAGGATCAAATTTTTTAACTTGTTCGTAAGGGTTAAATACCCTGAAATAAGGTGCAGCATCACAACCTGTTCCGGCAGCCCATTGCCAGTTACCATTGTTGGTTGACAAGTCGTAATCCAATAATTTTTTAGCAAAATAAGCTTCGCCCCAACGCCAATCTATCAATAGGTGTTTGCATAAAAACGAAGCTACAACCATTCTTACTCTGTTGTGCATATAACCCGTTTGGTTAAGCTGACGCATACCGGCATCTACCATGGGATAACCTGTTTTTCCTTCGCACCAAAGAACAAATTCGTCTTTATTGTTTCGCCAATTTATATTATCGTATTTGACTTTAAAACTCTTATTCACAACATGTGGAAAATGAAATAAAATTTGCATAAAAAACTCCCGCCAAATCAATTCACTTAAAAAAACAGGGCTTTTTTCTAAGCTGTTTTTTATAATATTTCTGATGCTTACCGTTCCAAAACGTAAGTGCGGACTTAAGTAGCTGGTGCTATCTATTGCTGGGAAGTTTCTTTCAGCTTCGTAATTCGCTAGGTTTGTTAGAGAATAAGGTTTAACCTTGATAGAAGATAGATTAAAATTTAGAGAGGTTATACTTGGGAAAGAAAATTGAGTTTTGGCTAAATTAGTAAGGTGGTTTTCGCTTTTTTTAGCTTCACACAAAGTAGAAGAAAAAGCTTTTAACCACTTATTTTTATATGGAGTGTAAATGGTGTAGGGACTTCCGTCATCTTTTAATACGTCATTTTCTTCAAAAATAACTTGGTCTTTAAAGTTAAAAACAGCAATGTTATTAGTTTTTGCTAAAGCAGTAATTTCTTTGTCTCTAACTATAGCGTAAGGTTCGTAATCTTTATTGAAATAGATGTTTTTAATCTCATATTCTGAAAATATTTTTTGCCAAACCTCTTTAGGGTTTCCTTTTAATACCAATAAGTTGCTTCCTACTTTTTGTAATTCCTCATTAATTGCATGAAGTTGCTCATATATAAAGGAAATACGCGCATCATCTTTTGGAAGTTCTTCAATAATGTTAGCATCAAAAATAAACAGCGGAATAACACGTTGGTTTTCGCTTAAAGCATGAAACAAAGCGGTATTATCTGATAAACGTAAATCTCTTCTGAACCAAAAAAAAGTAGTTTGCATAAAAATTATTTGGCTTTTTTAAGTGTAAAAGAAAAAGTAGAACCAACGCCAACAGTACTTCTTACATTAATGGTTTGCTTGTGGGCTTCAACAATATGTTTTACAATAGATAGCCCTAATCCAGAACCTCCATTTTCTCTTGCTCTGCCTTTATCGGTTCTATAAAATCGCTCAAACAAACGAGGTAAGTGGTGGGCTTCAATTCCTTCACCATCATCAGCAACTTCTATTAAAATATTGTCGTGCATATCAAAGAATTTAATTCTTATTGTGCCGTTAATTTTTCCGTATTTAATAGCATTAATAATGAGGTTAATTAATACCTGACTTATTTTCCTAGCATCGGCCATAACCCAAATGGGTTTATCTTGGGTTTGAATTTTTACGATAACTCCTGCTTTATTTATTCTTTCTTCAAGCGAGTCAACTACTTCTTTAACCACCTCAACAATATCTGTTTTTTCAATTTTCATAGATAATCTACCACTTTCTAACTTGGTAATCTCATCTAAATCTTCAATAATGTCTATCATACGCTCCACACTATTGTTGGCTTTAACCAAATAATCTTTATTAATAGTTGGGTCGTCCATACCACCTTCAATAAGCGTTAATAAGTACCCTTGAATGTTAAAAATAGGCGTTTTAAGTTCGTGAGATACGTTGCCAACAAATTCTCTTCTATAGTTTTCTGATGTTTTTAATCGGGTAATTTCTTGCTGATTGGTTTTTGCCCAATCTAACACATCTTGTTGTACTTTTTGAATAATGTTATCGCTAAAGTTGAGGTCTTCTATTTCACCATCTTTCTTTAATTTTTGATTGTGGATGGTTCTGTAAATAAGTTTAATTTTTCGGTAAATAAACTTTTCAAGAGCATATAAAAAACCGAAATAACTCGTTAATAATGTAATGATAAAAAGTAGTAGGAATAGGTAAAAAGGAAGGTTGCAATCAAAAAAAAGTAACCCTATAAATAAAGAAGCAACAACAATTGTAGCAATTAAAAAAGCTACTCTTATAGCAATACCTTTAGGGGTTAGTTCTTTCATTAATAGCAAAATTAAGCATAAAATAAGTTGAAAGTTGTACCGTTATTCGACTAATTTCAGCTTATAGCCAACACCTTTAATGGTTTCTATGTGCTTATCGCCTAGTTTTTCTCTTAGTTTTCTAATATGTACATCAATGGTTCTATCGCCAACCACCACATCTGTTCCCCAAATACTTTCTAAAATTACTTCTCTAGTAAAAACTTTTCCGGGTTTTGACATTAGTAACGCTAATAATTCAAATTCTTTTTTAGGAAGAGCAAAAGAGTTGTTATCTTGATAAACCAGGTATTTTTCACGATCTATCTTAATGTTACCTACTTCTATTTCAAGTTCGCCAACTGGTTCAGAAATATTGTTTTTTCTTCTAAGAATAGCTTTTATTTTGCTAACCAACAACCTTGGTTTTATGGGTTTTGCAATGTAATCATCGGCACCGGCATCAAAACCTGCAACTTGAGAGTAATCTTCGGCACGAGCACTTAAAAAAGTAATAAGCGTATCTTTTAGTTCGTCTATAGCCCTTAATTCCTGACAGGTTTCTATGCCATCCATTTCGGGCATCATTACATCGATAACAATTAAGTCTGGTTTTTCTTTTCGTGCTATTTGTATCGCTTCTTTTCCAGATAAGGCTGTTAGTACCTCAAAACCTTCTTTTTTTAAATTATAGCTAATAAAGGTAAGGATGTCTTGCTCATCATCAACTAATAATATCTTTTCGTTTGTCATAATAATAGTAACTAATTATTTTCAACAAAGTTAGCTCCCTTCTTTTGTTAATTGTGTTAATTTAATATTAATAATGCTTCTACTTGCTTGTATCAAAGTTTTAAGCTTTAAAATAAGCTTTAAAAACAACTCATTACGCTATTCTGGTAATATTTCCTTAACATCATCATAAGAGTATTATAAAACAGGGGATACAGAGAAGTAATAGTGTGCTCGTTATTTTGCCATCGAAAAGTTAATTATAAACTAAATTTAAAAATGAAAAAAATGAAAACAAAAAATTTACTTCTTATTTCTGCTTTATGTGTAGGAATTGCTGGAGGGTTTACTTCTTGTTCTAAAGACGATAAAAAAACTCCAGACCCAGTTAACCCAACTCCAACACCAACTCCTAGTAATG
>JAVVER010000053.1:0-21549 GCA_032251145.1 Vicingaceae bacterium
TCCTGCACCACTATTAAAATCTTCAAAATAAGGGTAGGTGGTTACTTTAAGAATGCCAACATTAATGGATGTATTTAGCGTATCGTTTTGAGGATTCATGTCTCCAGGCAAAGATGTGAAAGTGGAGAAATTATATGTGCCAAGCGTTGTCATGTTAAACGTGGTTGGGAAAGTGTAATTTACCGTCCCTCCTACAGGAATAGGCCCTGGAACCGTTCCGGTTAAGGTGGTGTTAAGTACACCAGTAATATTGGTTTGTATAGGCACATTAGAAATAGGAGCACAACTACCATTGAAAACAGTAATCGTTACTTGTTGATTTTGACCAAATAAACAACCTACATCAACTGGGTCAATATATGCTGAAATACCCACATCTGGGCCATCAATAATTTGAAAATTATCAAAAGCAAAATTATACCAATTGGGATAAGTTGGTAAGCCATAAAAAGGACGAGCCAATACTCTAATTTTTACACAAGATTGACCTGCTAAGACACAAAGATTTCGTTGTACATTTTGCCAGTTTGCCTGAGGATTAGCTTGAGAATTTGACCAGTTACTAGTTTGGTTATACCAGTTAGGGTCGCTACCGTTGCCTAAAATGGTCCAAGAAGTACCACCATTTAAGCTGTACTCCACCCTTACCCAGTCAGAAGAATGAAGACTATGCTTGATATCCATAGATAATTGAGGGTTAACTAATCCTGAAAAATCAAAAACAGGGCTTTCTACCCAAATTTGAGTACTTACATTAGTAGTGGTAGTTTCTATATACCAACTTTTACCATTACCCTGAGGACCTCCTAAATAGGGAACCGTTCCATGAATAAAATTTCTACCGTTATTTAATGGAGGGTTTTGTCCTGTAGCTAACCAACCTGCATTGGAGATGTTAAAGTCGGCATTATAAGGATAGGTGGTAACTAATTGTTGTCTGCCATCTAATAAAGTATCATTAAAAAGATACGAATCATTGGCTAATGAGGTGTAACTTAAAAAATGATAAGCGGCATCGGCAGTCATATTAATAGTTGTTGCAAAAGTAAAGTTGGCTGTTCCGCCTCCAGGAATCAAAGGTCCGTTATAAGTTCCGGTTAGGGTTGCTGTTGTTCCTCCAGTTACTTGGCAGGTTATAGGTATATTAGTTACAGGTTCAAAACTGTAATTGGTTATTTCTACAGTAACGGTTTGAGCTGCACCATACGTTTGTGCACAGCCTAAATAGGGAGGTAACACTAACTTAGAAATTCCCACATCAGGATTAGAATACAATACAACATCATCTAAGTACCAATATCTACCAGCTTGTCCACCATCGGTATATCGAAAACGAACTTGCACGTTTGCCTGATTGGCAGCAATGGCAGTAATGTCAAAAATAGTATCTTGTGGAGCAGCTAAAGAGCCTCTTGTTATTTTTTCGTAATCAATTAGTTGTGTCCAAGTAATACCACCATTATTGCTCACTTCTATAAAGCCATGCGTAAACTCCACACCAAACCAATGGTGAGAGATTTTTAGAAAGGCAGTACTTCTATTGGTAAAATCAACGGTTGGAGTTCGGAGCGTTGCTTCGTTAGGGGTTATTGCTGATCCTAAAGCTAAATCATCAAACACAATATAATTACCAGCCGAAGGAGAAGAAAATACAGGAGCATTTCTGATAGTCCAAATTGCTGTACCTTGTTGGGCAGTATTTGTCCAACCAGCAGGTAAGCCTGCTGCGGTAAATGATTCGTTAAGTAATATATCTGCAAAAATTAAATTGCACAAAAAAATACTTATTAAAAACGGAATTAATTTTTTCATAAATCATTTAACTTTAGTAAGTTTAAAACCAAGTTAAAAGTACGTAAACGAATTGTTAAATGTTTATTGTGTTTTGCGTATTTATTACAGTTTAAATATAGTTTTGCTACATTAATATAGAAAAAATATAAAAAGTAGTAGGAATAGAATGTTTATTATAAATATTGATGTATAAATATTTTAAACTGTATATAAATAAAATAAATAGACATTAATAACTAAGGGTTTTTTTCAGTTCTACGCTAAGTTGTTGTTTTTAATGAAAAAATTATAAATATTTCAGTTCTATGGTAAAAATACTTAGTTGGTTATTAACCTAATTTTTTCTTTTTGATAAGTGTGGCTATTTTTTCTTTTTTCAGATGACTATCTATCCAAGCAAAAAAGTCGAAAAAATGTAGCGATATTGTTTCTTTTGGATCTTTAATTAAGAGTTCTAATTTTTCTTTTAGTGCTTTAAATGAAGCTGGTTGCTCTTTATAATCTATGGATTTTATTGACGCATTTTTTTTAATAAATTTTAAAACAGCATCGTCAAATTGGTTTAAAGGTCTGATTTTTTTGAGATTATTTACAGATTGGTTGTACAAATAATTTATAGATTCGTAGTTCTTTGCTTCAAAATGTGCTATAATATTAATAATATGTCCGTAGTAATAAATATTAGAACTTACATCATTTCTTTTAATGCTGTAGTTATTTAAAAATATATTTAGCCAATAAATGGATTTGGAATAATTTTCATTAAATAGATAAGTAATAGCAATATTAAGATAGAAGAGTAATTTGTTAATTTCATTAGTTTCTTCGTCAAAAAGAATTAAGTTTTTTTCAATTTCTGGAACTAATGCTAACGCCTTTTTTTCCTCTCCAATTTCGCAGTAGATACCTAACTCGTAACAAGTAGTAATATTAAAAAGTAAAGGTTTATAACCTATTAAATCATCAAAATGAGTATGAATTTTTTTTAACGTTGTTCTATATCGGTCATAATTTTTGTTTAGTACTTCTAATAATAATAAGTTATTTAACGCTAAAAAATATTCATTAGATTTTAAAATGTTCTTTCTTTTAGATGATTCTATTTCATTAACAAGTTGAATATAAACTAAAAGGCATTTGTCTATTTTGCCTTTGCTCATATAATACATTCCTTTAAAATTTAGTAAATAAAGCTTATCTTCAAAAGTGTGTTCTGTAGTGATATTAAAAAAACCTTTCTTAAATAATTTGGAGTAATACTTCATTTCTTCATGAAGTTGTGCAACAATTTTATTTTTTGATAACAGTAGTAGGTTAAAAGTGTGGTATTTATACTCTATGAGCTGCTCGTATTTTTTTAATAATTGATTTTCTTTTTGTAATATTTCTTTAAGATTGTTTTGAGATTGAATTAAGTATTTTCCTTGTTCTTTTTCAATTAAAGATTCCCATCTTAGAAGTCCTAAAAGTGCTATATGATTATCGCAATTTCCTGCTATTTTTTTTGCTTTTAAAATGTGTTTTGCACAGTTTTTATAAAGTCTTTTAGTATAAAGAATTTCAATTTCTACTAATAAATGGTGTAATTCAATTTCTTGCGAAGAATTTGCATGAAAAGCCCTTAAATGTTTTAAAATTAATGTTTGAAGGCGGCTTTCCATTACTGATAAATTGCTTTTTGAAGTAATTTTCAATTTTTTCATTACATCATAATCGGTAATGGTTTTAAAACTATCAATGATATTAAACATATCAATAAGCGCACGGTTTGTTTTTACAACAGATGCATTAACCTTAAAATATCTTTTTTCGGTTTTGGTTAAGGAATAGATGAGCTGAATGAGTTGTTTATTAAGCATAGTAACGAAGAAATTTCGCTATAAAGTTAATTTAATGTCAGTAGAAATGAAAAAAAATGATTGTTTTATTAAACAGAATAAGTTGAAGTTATTTCAATTCAAAAAACACACGTTCAATATTTTCTTCGGTAGGTCGTTCTATATTTCCTCCTGGACGAGGAGCAGGAAATCTAAGAATTTCACCTTCTTTTCCTACCAAAATGTATGTTGGTAGTGTTCTTACTTCATAAGCTTGCATTAATTCTCTTTCGGTAAGATGTACAAAAGTCCACGAGTAGTTGGGGTTTTCTTTTAGTAAAGTTTTAATTTTAGATTTATCATTATCCGTACAAATACTAATAAATACTACTTTGTTTTTATATTGTTTATGGAGTGTTTCCATAATTTTCATTTCTCTTAAGCTAGGAATACTCCATGATGCCCAGAAATTGATGTAAATGTATTTTCCGGTAAAATCGCTTAAAGCAATTTCTTCTCCGTCTATGGTAGGAAGTTCAAATGTTGGAGCCTTACTACCTTTAGCCAATTTTTTATAGGTTATTTTAGTAATTACATTTTCGGCAATTTTTTGTTGCTCGGGATAAATGCTGTTCGTTTTTAAATGAGTTAGAATTGAAATAATATTTTTTTGATTAAAATATTTATCATTACCAATTTCTTTAAGACCATTTATTAAAAATAAGTTGAGCAATTCTTTATTTTCTAAGAATGGATACTTCCCCAAAGCTTTTATTAGAGCGTTATAGCTATTTTCTTCGTTGATGGCTTTTGTGATATCCATGCCATGCAATTGAAGTGTTAATTTCTTTATTTCACCATTAAAAAAAGCAGTAAAAAAATTCATGTATTCAGGATTATTGTAATGTATAGGATTGTTTTGAAGGTACTTCATAAAAATATCAGCTTTATCTAATGATTTTTTATCGCTTTTATAGTAGGAAATATCTATAGAATTAAAAGTGGAAGCAATGGTATATTTTGCATAATTGTAGGCAAAATCATTGTTGTAAGTCTTAAATTCATTTAATATATGTTGTTCAAAATCTTGAATTTTAGGAGTTATTGAGCCGTCTCTTTTTAAAAAAAGTGTCTCATTTGTGCTTACAAAATCATCGTACTTTCTATTAAACTTTGCAATTAATTGATTGAGTTCAGTAGGAGCAGGAAAGTTAAATTTTAAAGAAAGAAAGCGGTCGTAAATTCTGCCTTTGTTAAGTTCTGGGTCGTAACTTAGGGTAATGTTGTAAACGCCTCCAGGTTCAATAAAAAACCAAGTAGTTTTGTCTTCAATAGCGAGTTCTACTTTTTTGACGGTGGTAATATCGATGTTAAATTCAAAATTGTTGGTATTGCCAATTTTTGAGAAACCAATTTTTTCTTTGGTAGCGGTTATAAAATCATAGTAAATATATACAGAAAGCTCACTGTTGTTAAAATCTTTAGCTACACCTTTAATAACGGTATTACTTGCTAAAGATATGAAATGGATACCGAGAAAAAGTAAGGTTATTATTTGCTTTAACATTGATTAATTTTTAAAATCATTACTAATAACAACAGGAACAAATTTAGAAGCGTTGCCTTTATTAATGATTATATCACGCACAATTGTAGAATTTATTGCAGAAAGCTCAGGAGTTGTTTGAAAAAAAATAGTTTCTATATTAGCATGAAGGTATTGATTCATTTGAGCAATATTACTTTCAAAGCCATAGTCTGCACTGTTTCTTAGTCCTCTAACAATAAAATTGGCATTTTCTTTATTGCAAAAATCAACTGTTAATCCTTGGTAGCTTTTTACTTCTACTTTGGGTTCATCGGCAAAAACTTGTTTTATCCAATTTTCACGTTGTTCTAAGGAGAATAAATATTTTTTGTTGGTGTTGATGCCAATACCAACGATTATTTTATCGAAAAGTGGTAAAGCTCTTCTAATAATATTTTCGTGACCTATGGTTATTGGATCGAAGGAACCCGGGAATAAAGCAATTTTCATAAACTATGATTTGAAAAAAATTTATAAAGCAAAAATAAGCTTTTATTTTTTCAATTTCGGATTCATGGCATCTGTTAAGCCTTCACCAATTAGGTTGTAAATGGTAACCGTTATAAAGATTGCAAAACCAGGGATTATAGCTAACCACCAAGCCGAAGAAACCTCTCTTGCTTTTGAAAGCATAGACCCCCAAGTAATGGTTTCGGCAGGTACACCAACACCAATAAATGATAAAGTTGATTCAATTAAGATAGCAGAAGCAATACCAAAAGCAATAGCTATTAATACTGGAGAAAGTGCATTTGGCAACGCATGTTTAACAATAATTCTCCACTCTTTGTAACCAAGAGCATTAGCAGCTTCAATAAATTCTAAATTTCTAATTCTAAGCAATTCAGCTCTAGTAAACCTTGCTATACCTGTCCAGGTGGTTAAACCAATAATTACCATTACAATAAAAATAGAAGGTTTAGCAACCACAGCAGCAATAGATATAATTAAAAACAACTGAGGAATTGAAACTACAATTTCTATTAACCTGCTTATTATTATATCTATTGGGATACTAATTTCTTTTACCTGAAAAGGTAATTTATTAACTAATGAAGCAATAAGTTTAAACACATAAATAATGGCAATAAAAAGCAAGATACTTAGTAAAAATTCCCAAATAAAACTACCAAAAGAAGTCCCAATAGCATCTGCTAAAGCATAAGAACGAGTTCCGAATGCGTAGAAAACAGCTAATGCAAAACCTATTACATAAAGTAGGATAGAAATAATGCTCATTTTTAATTTTTCATCACCATAATAACCTGCCACAGCACCAAAAAAGATTCCGATAATGGCTGCAATTCCCATAGAAACTAATCCAACTAAAAGAGCAATACGTGTTCCGTGTATCATACCAGATAGTACATCATGTCCTAAGTCATCTGTTCCCAACCAATGTCTCCATCTTGCTGACTCTACATTTTGCTCTTGTGTTGGGTCTGCCCAAGTATTAGAAACATCAATATTTCTTGGTAAGTAAGGTACTGGAGGCCAAACTACCCAGTCGTAATTTAAACTTCTCCAAGAAACATTTTTAAATTCATTTTGCCAGTCGGAAATGCCTAAATCAACAGCATATTCTTTCATTACTGGGAAATAAATATTGCCTTCATACTTAGCAACAAGGGGTTTTTCATTAGCTATAAAATCTGCAAATAAGGCAATGAAAACAAAAATAAAAACAACTCTTAATGAATATACAGCGATCTTGTTTTTCTTAAACTGTTGTCTAACTATTTTCCAATAACTTTCATTATTATTTTGCAGATTAAGGGTTTCCGCTTCTCTTTTTTTTCTTCTATTGAATAAATTAAACAAGTTCATAGATTAAGATTTTTTGTTAGAAAACGAAATTCTTGGGTCAACAAAAGCATACATTATATCTGCTATTAAAATACCAACTAGGGTTAGTATGGAAGAAAACATTAATACAGTAAATACAATAGGATAATCTCGTTGAAAAATAGCTTGTAAGGTAAGTTGTCCCATTCCTGGAATAGAGAAAATTACCTCAATAATGAAAGAGCCAGAAATAGCAGCAGGGAAAATATTAGCAAATAAAGTAATAATTGGTATTAAAGAATTTCTAAAGGCATGTTTCCAAATTACTACTTGTTTTTTTAAACCTTTTGCACGAGCAGTTCTAATGTAGTCCATTTCTAACACATTTAACATTCCTCCACGCATTTGTCTGGAAATAAATGCAAATGAAGCGTAAGTTAAACAGAATAATGGCAAAATAAAATGGTAAGCAGTTTCAAAAAACCTGTCCCAATAAGGTGCCGAGGAGGGTAATTCACCTAAACCATGCGTTGGAAACCATCCTAAACCATCTCCATCACCAAGCCACTGAATTAGCATAGTTGCTATCCAGAAGTTAGGTAAAGAGTAAAGTAAAAATAAACCTGTGGTTATAATTTTTTCAGATGTTTTTCCTTTATCTACAGCAGATTTAACTCCTAAAGGTATTGCAACAATATAGGCAATTACTATTGATAAAATACTTAAAATCATAGACCATTTTAATGCATCAAAAATTTTAGAGTTTACAGGTCTTTTATCTATATAAGATTTTCCAAATTCGCCTATAATAAAATTGGAAATCCAATTATGGTATTGGTTGTTAAAACCATACCAATGAATAGTAGGAATGTATCTATTTACTACTTTTTTATTGTAAATGAGGTGTTCAAAAGTATTTTTTAATTCAAAAAAATCTGTTTCTACGGTTTTTTTTATGTTGCTATTTTTAAAAACATCAAACTCTACCGTTTCTATTGTTTGTTTAATTTCAGCTTCATTATGAGTTAAATATAGGGAATTAAGGTTATCTTTAATATTTCTTAATCTTGCTGCGTTTTCATCAGAAGGCATTATTTCAAAAACCTTTAATTCTAATTTTCTTAAAGCTTTGTAAAAATTGGAAACATTTTGCCACTCCCCATATTCGTAAGATAATCTTTGAAGCGTTTCTCTATGTGCTTTTTTTGGTATTTTATAAAGTGTATCAGGATATGTTTTATTGGTAAATGAAAAATAGAATAGAGGAAGGTCGAACCCTAATTCTTTTCTTTTTTCGTTATACGTTTTTTCGCTAGCTAATTTTTCACCCGATCTTCCTTCTCCACCAACATTTTGGTTTAACATAGTTTCAACAGGATCTCCAGGAGCGTTTATGCTTATCACAAACGTCATCAGTGAAATCACAATTAATGTTGGGATAAAAATTAAGATTCTTTTAAAAATATACTTTAACATTTCCTTTTCCTTAGCTTAATAAAGGCACCTTTTAAATTGTTATTTTAATAATTTGGGTGTAAATATAACAACTTATTTTAGTTTACCGCACTTGCTTGTTGAATAGAAAAACCACTTACCCTGTAACCTGGTCTCATAGGACTAGTTTCAGCATTAGAAAATCTTTTGTGAATGGCTATTTTTTCTTTTGGATAGTATAAGAAAATGTATGAACATTCATCGTAAAGAATTTCTTGAAATTTGCGGTTTAATTTAGCTCTTTTATCATTGTCAAGTGTAATTCTAATAGAATCTATCAACGCATCTGTTTGGTCGTTTCCAAAGCCAGTATAGTTAGATCCTCCATTGTAAGATGCTGTATGATAAATTTGTTTATGGTCAGCAGGTATAGGTGTACTAATCCAAGCTCCATAATACATATCAAAATCGTGTTGTTTGGTACTTTCTAAGAAAATTGACCAATCTTGAGACAATACATTAATAGTAATACCTACTTTTCTAGCTTCTTCTTGTAATAACAAACCAACAGCTTTTCTGCTATCGTTTCCTTGGTTGTATAAATAATTAAATTCAAACTTAACTTTTTGACCTTCAATAACGTTGTCTAAAATCCCATCATTGTCAGAATCTTTCCAGCCCGCTTCTGCTAATAAAGTTTTAGCCTTTTCAACATCGTATGGGTAAGGAGTAATGTCGTTATTATAATGTTTTGCTTTTGCAGGGTGAATTGGGCCTATAGCTCTTTCTCCGTAACCTAAAACAACTACTTCAATAATTTTATCTACATCTACTAAATGAGCTAAAGCTTGTCTGGTTCTTTTATCAGAAAATATAGGTTTTCTAACATTTAAACCTAAATAAGTATATGCCATTTGAGGAGGAGTATGAGCAACAAAGTTGTTAACGAATTTATCAGACTTAGGTAAATATTGGAAGTCTTGAGGCTTAATTCCTCTCATTACATCAACTTTTCCGGCAATAAGTGCTTCTTTAGCAGTTGTTTGGTCGTTAATGGTTTGGTAAACAATTTCTGGAGGATATACTTCAAAATGCATTCCTTTTCCCTTTAGCTGGTCTCCCCACCAATTTTCTTTTTTAGTAATGATTAACTTTTGACCGGTTTGCCACTCTTTTAACAAATAAGGACCACAACCTTGAATAAATTTAGGGTCTCTTTGGTATTTTTCTGAGTTAAACTCTTTAGCAAACTCAACAATTTTAGGGTTGGTAGCTAATTCAGGAGCATTTTCAGCTAATTGTTTAATAGTAAATTCATCCATTAATCCTTTAGGGTCATAAATATGTTTTGGCATTAAATCAATATCACCACTTTGTACTTCGGCAAGAATGTAAACATCTTTACAAACAAATGTGAATTTAAGAGGGTCATCTTCGTAAAACTTCATGTCCTCAATAAATTCAAAATAAGGTTTGTTGTTTAAATTATCTACTTTAGGGTTTTTAATCACTTTTAAAGCAAACTCAACATCTTTAGCTGTAATTTGTTCGCCATTATCCCATTTCGCTTCAGGTCTAATTCTGTAAGTAATAAGCATACCTCCATCTTCAGTTTCTTCAATTTCTGGTCTGCTTTCAGCAACTACAGGAACTAGTTCTAATGTTTCAAAATCAATTTCTAATAATGAGTAAAATATATTTGATAAAATATAACCAGCACCTGCATCAGAATAGTTAATAGGATTAAGCATTTGAGCGTCAGAAAGCTCGTGGCTAGTTACTACTGGGTTGGTGTTGGTTACTGCTTTTTCGTTACCGTCTCCACCTCCGCAAGATAGCATTGTAAATGATGTTGAAGCAATTGCTAAAGATAAAATATATTTAAGTTTCATAAAATTGATTTTTTGTAAGATTTTTTTTTGAGCAACAAATATAGGATTACAACTTGATTTTAAAAATGATTTTAGACAAAAATGCCTTTTGAAAGGATGAAGAATGAAGTAATCTTTAATTTACAACAAATTAGAGTTGTTTCAAATTTAGAATTATCGACTAATATGAGTGCTAAAATTAGTAATTGTAAGCAAAAAATGAGTGTTTAATGTCTTTAATAGTAAGTAAAACTGCTTATATTGGTGTGAATAAATTTAAAAACCTGACAAGCTAGTTCTACACAAGATTTATCATTCGTTTTGCGTATGTTTGCGTGATAAAACTTATTTTTAGGGTTTTAAAATAAAATTTGATAAAAGGTATAGTAATGAATTACATTCAATTTGTAGCAAAGGTTTCTCCATTAATTATGGGGAGGGAAATTTTAATAGCAGAACTCGCTGAAATTGGTTTTGAAAGTTTTGTAGATACTGAAGATGGTTTTGAAGCTTATATTCAGGAAGCTGATTTTGATGAAAACAATATTAAACAAATTAGTTTGTTATCTAACAATGAGTTTAAAATTGAATATACCATTAATAAAATAGCTCAACAAAATTGGAATGAAGCGTGGGAAAAAAGTTTTGACCCTATTTTTGTAGATGAAAAATGCATGATTAGAGCTCCATTTCATGAAAAACCAGCAGAAAATGTAATTGATATAATTATTGAACCCAAAATGTCGTTTGGTACTGGTCATCATGAAACCACGCATTTAATTGTTAGTCGTTTGTTAAATTTAGAACTAACGGACAAAACGGTATTAGATATGGGCAGCGGAACAGGGATTTTAGCCATACTAGCTAAGAAAAGAAATTGCGGCAAAGTTTTAGCAATTGATAATGATGAATGGGCTTATACCAATGCGGTTGAGAATTGTGAACGGAATAATGTTGATATAGAGGTAGTTTTAGGAGATGCTAACCATATTAAAAGTAATAAGTTTGATGTAATTATTGCTAACATTAATAGAAATATATTATTAAGAGATATGCAGTTTTATGTAAAAGCTCTTAATACAAACGGACTTTTATTATTAAGTGGTTTTTTTACTGTGGATAAAGAAGTGCTCACCAAAGAAGCGAACAAATTAGGACTAACGCTAACTTTTGAAAACACTAAAAATGAATGGACAATGTTAGAGTTTGTCAAAAAGTAAAACAAAAAATAATTAACTAATATGAAGAAGCTACTAACTTTATTTTTAATTCTATTATTTACACTTACCTCTTATTCTCAAGTTAGTAAAATAAAGAGTTTTACTTCAGATTCTACCGAGTTTTTTAACGAAATGGAATCTTTTTTAAGAGCATCTAGAGATGGCGATGGTAAATTTATTATGGATGAATTTTCATGGCAATGGTATGGCGGTAAGTTTTCAGATGAACAAAGAAAAGATGTATATAGAATTGCCAATTTAATGCTAGCGAATAAAAAGAAAGCCTTTCCTGATTTTAGTAACTACATTAAAACCATATCATTTTTTGTAAACAGTAAATACCAAACAGAAAGTAGTTTTTTTAGTTGGCAAAAAATATTAGAAAAACTTATTTTAGGTGAAGCAGCCTCAAAATCAGCATCTACTGCCAGAAAACAATTTATTGACTACTTACAAGCCTGTAACGATTTGTTTGAAAAAAATGCGTTGTATAGCTCGGCAGCAACCGAATGGAAATCAAACAATAGTAATTATACTTTTGGTTTTGATAGTCTTCCATTTATTGAATTTGAAGCATTAAATTTAACTTGTTACTCCAAAGGAGATAGTGCCATAATATACAATACTCGTGGTAAATATTATCCAACAGAAGAAATTTGGTATGGTGAAGGAGGGAAAATTACATGGGAAAGAGCAGGTTTTCCTAGTGATTCGGTTTATGCCGTTATTGATGATAAGTATAACATACATCTTAAATCTCCTCAATACGAAGTAAATAATGTTACTTTTTATGATCTTTATTATTTTGATGAACCTATAAAGGGTAATGTGAGGGAAAAGGTATTGGCTAACATTACAGAAGATAGAGCAACCTACCCTAGGTTTCAATCGGCAAATGCAAGGTTGCAAATTAAACAAATTGTTGATGGAGTAGATTATATAGGCGGTTTCGCCTTACATGGAAATGAAGTAATTGGAAGAGGAGCAGGAGAAGATCAGGCACATGTAATATTTTATAGAAAAGAGTTGCCATTTGTGAAAATGTCATCAAATGCTTTTATCATCAAGCCAGATAGAATAGTTGCGGACAACTCTTCATTTACCATGTATTTACAAGAAGATTCTATTTACCATCCAGGCTTAATTTTTAAATTTTTCTTTGACAAAAGACAACTAAACTTAATTAGAGATAATAAAGGACTGAAAAAAACACCTTACTCTAATACTTATCATAAAATTGATATGGATTTTGAATACCTAATTTGGGCAGTAGATTCACCAATGGTGCAATTTAGAAATTTGGTTGGAGGAACAAAAACAGACGCAACTTTTATTTCTCAAGATTTTTTTAGAATGGATGCTTATATGAGTTATCTAGGAGCGGCAACAGTGCACCCATTATACTCTATTAAAACATTGGTACACCAATTAGATACTAACTTTGTAACCATGTATCAGTTGGCTCAACATTTAAGATTTTCTAAAGAACAGTTGGAACATCTACTTTTAGAGCTTTCTTATCGAGGGTTTGTATTGTATGACTATGAAAATAAAACATTTATTGTAAAAAATAAGCTACTAAACTGGGTAAATGCCAGCGGTGGAAATGTTGATTATGATGTAATTGGTTTTTATTCTAATACAAAAGCTCCAAATAATGCCACTTTGAGTTTGCTGAATTATGATGTACAGATGAGGGGGGTAAAAAGTATTAACTTAAGCGATTCTCAACAAGTTATTATTTATCCAGCAAATAGAGAAATAACGCTAAAAAAGAACAGAGATTTTAAGTTTAGTGGAGTGGTACAGGCAGGTCGTTTTGATTTTATGGGGCATGATTTTTTCTTTAAATATGATGATTTTAAAATTGATATGCCCAATGTAGATTCATTAAGAATTTATGCAGAGACAGGACGTAATGATGAATATGGAAAACCAATTATTAAACCAGTTAAGACAGTAATACAGCAAATTAATGGAGATTTACTAATAGATAAACCAACCAACAAATCAGGAGTTAAACCATTTCACGAATATCCTATTTTTAACAGTTTTAGAGATTCTTATGTGTTTTACGACAGAAAATCTATACAAGGCGGAGTGTATGGAAAAGACGATTTTTACTTTCATGTAAAACCATTTACCATTGATAGTTTGGCCGATTTTGATAATGAATCTCTTCGTTTTGATGGAACCCTTGTCTCTGGTGGAATTTTCCCTGATATAAAAGAAACACTAACACTTCAGCCCGACCATTCGCTTGGGTTTGTTAAAAAAACTCCACCAGACGGAATGCCAATGTATGCAGGAAAAGGGGTGTTTAAAAATGATATTAATTTAAGTCATGAAGGACTTAGAGGAAATGGTGAGCTTGATTATATTGCTTCAACTACTTATTCCGATAACTTTATTTTCTTCCCCGACTCTACAAAAGCTATTGCTCAACGATTTATTGTAAAAGAAAACCCAAATGCTATTGAGTTTCCACCAGTTGATGGAGAAAATGTAGCCATGTTTTGGAATCCATCGCAAGATTATATGACACATGGTGTTATAGATAAACCCATTGCAATGTACGATATGAAATCTAAAATGCACGGAAAAACAATTATTGAACCCGAGGGATTATCTGGTAAAGGAATTTTTGAGTTTGAAAAAGCAGAAATGGAAGCCAATCTTATAAAATTTAAATACCAAGATTTTAGTTCCGATACTGCTGACTTTAGACTAAAAGATTTTACTGGAGATGGAAATGCACTCGCCTTTTCTACTAAAAATGTAAATGCTTTTGTCTCTTTTAAAGAAAGAAACGGAATATTTAAATCTAATGGAGATGGCTCTGTAATTAATTTTGAACCAATGAAATACATCTGTTTTATGGATGAGTTTAAATGGTATATGGATAACGATAATATTGAACTTTCTGCTGGAAAACAAGAAGCTCAGGATGCTTCAGGTGTTGCTTTAGAAGGTGCTCAGTTTATTTCTGTACACGAAGAACAAGATTCACTTAGTTTTTTCTCAACTAAAGCAAAGTATGATATCAGAAAAAAAGTGATTTATGCAGAGGGAGTTAAGTTTATGAACATTGCTGATGCTATGGTTTATCCAGATAGCTCTAAATTGATTATAGATAAAAATGCTCAAATGAGAACGCTTAATAATGCTAGAATTGTAGCGAGTTATATTACTCAAAACCATGATATTTATAATGCTTCTGTTAATGTTTTTGGAAAGAAAAAATATGCAGGCTCGGGATATATAGATTATGTAGATGAGTTAGAAAAATCTCAAACTATTTACTTAAAATCTATTGCTGTAGATACCACAGGACAAACCATTGCTAATGCAGATATTGTTGAAACAGATGGCTTTAAGTTAAGTCCGCAGTACGAGTATTATGGTAAAGTTGAACTTTATGCCAACAATCAGTTCTTAACATTTAACGGAACAGCCAGAATTTTGCACGATTGTGATTTATTAAGTAAAAATTGGTTTACCTTTAAAACTCCAATAGATCCAACTTCAATTTACATACCTGTTGACAGCACAACTAAAGATATAGAAGGAAATAAACTCTTAGCTTCTGTAATGTTAAGCTCAGACTCGTTGGGAATTTATTCAACATTTTTAAATCGTAAAATTAAATACAGTCATCAGGAAGTAATTCCAGCACAAGGCTTCCTATATTATGATAAAGAAAATGAAGAATATAGAATTTCTAATAAAGATAAACTACAGGAAATGTCTTTTGGAGGAAACTACTTAAGTTTAAGCACAAAAACGTGTAAAATTTATGGAGAAGGTGCTATTAATTTAGGTGCAGAAACAGGTCAGTTCGAAATCGCTTCGGCTGGTGTTGTTCACCATAATCAGTTAGATAATGAGGCTATATTTGACTTAGTAATGTCAACCAACTTTTTTATGGAAGACAATGCAATGAAGATTTTAACTAAAAAATTAACCGAAGCTTCTGCATTAGATCCAGTAAAATTAGATAGACCAACATTTGAAAAAGGTATTAAAGAATTGCTTGGAAAAGATGAGGGTGATAAGCTGATAGCCCAATTGAATTTATATGGAGCTTATAAAAAAGTACCAGAAACAATGAGAAAAACATTGGTTTTTAATGAAGTTAAGTTCAAATGGAATCAGCAAGAAAAAGCTTACAGGTCTTTCGGAAAAATTGGTATTAGCAATTTAGATAAGGAACAAATTAATAAGTATGTTGACGGACATATAGAAATTGTAAAGAAAAGAAGTGGTGATATTGTTACCATTTATTTAGAAGTTGATAAAAACAATTGGTTCTTCTTTAATTATACTAGAGGAATATTGCAGGTAATTTCTTCCGACAATGATTTTAATACCATTATTAAAGAAACAAAACCAGATAAGAGAAAGGCTAAAGCCGAAAAAGGACAACAAGCATATCAGTTTATGTATTCTTCAGAGAAGAAGAAAAGAGATTTTTTAAGAAGTTTTGAATAATATTTTTTGGAATCAACCATGATATTTTTTCAAAACAATAAGTGTCTGATTATTTGCTGGTTATGTTTAATTAAAAAAAATAATTAAATATAATTAGATGAAAATTAAGTGTTTTTTGCATCAATGCAATAAAATTGTACATTTGCCGAATTGTAGTTATTGCAATGAGAGATAGATTTTTATTAAAAATATTCCTAGTTCTGCTGTTGGTTTTTACTAGCTCAACAGTGGCGTATTCTCAATATAATTCAGAGGAAGAGCTAAAGAAAGCAGCTGATAAGTTCTTTGCTGAAGAGAATTATATTGAAGCATTACCGCTATTTTCTCAGTTGCTAAGTACTTATCCCAAAGACTTAAATTACAATTATAAATACGGTGCTTGCTACCTTTATGCCACCAGAGATAAAGAAAAAGCCATTAACTATTTAAGTTTTGCAGCCTCTCGTCCAAATGTAGATCCGTTGGCTTATTATTATTTAGCAAAAGCCTATCATCATAATTATGAGTTTGCTTCGGCAATCGTTTATTTTAATAAATACAAAGGCAAAACTTCCTCTAAAGAACATCAAAAGTATGCTATAGATAGGCAAATAGAAATGTGTAAAAATGGTCAGCAGTTGCTTAAAAAAATAAATAAAATTGGTGTTATCAGTAAAAAAGAGATTAAAGAATCCGAATTTTTTAGAAGTTATGACTTAAGAGGTTTGCAAGGAAAAGTAATTGTAAAGCCCGATGAATTTAAAATGAAAGTAGATAAGAAAGAAAATGAATATTCTATTTTATATTCAGATCCTAACCTAAATGTGGTTGTGTTTTCTTCTTACGGAGATAAAGGCTCTAATAAAGACATTTATAAAATTGAAAAAATTGGAATTAATCAGTTTTCCGACCCAATAAGTTTAGGAGATGTAATTAATACGCCTTATGATGAAGATTATGCTTTTCTTCATCCCGATGGAAAAACACTTTATTTCTCCTCTAAAGGACATAACAGCATGGGAGGTTATGACATTTTTAAATCTATTTACGACAATGCTTCTGGCACTTGGTCAACTCCGATAAATTTAGACTTTCCTATTAATACGCCTGATGATGATATTTTATATATTAGCGATATTGATAATCAGTTGGCATATTTTGCTTCCTCTAGAGCAAGTAAACAAAAAGAACTTACCGTTTATAAAGTAAAGGTAGAACCTGAGCCGCTTCATAATCCGCTTATTAAAGGGTTGTTTGTTTCTGAAGAAAATCCATCACTTAAAAATGCTACCATTTCTATTGTAGATGCTATGGATAATACCAAATATGGTGTTTATAATACAGATGAAAACAGTGGAGAATATTTATTAACCTTTCCTGCTGATGAGAAAAAATATAAGCTGATTGTTGAAACTACTAATGATGCACCAATTCACTCAGCAATTATTGAGTTGCCTAAAATGACTGAGTTTAAACTCTTAAAACAAGAATTATTGTTGGTAGGAACAGGAGATAATGAGAAGTTGGTAATTAAAAATCTGTTCGACCAAGAAGATGAATTTGATATTTCCAACCCAATTATTGTTCAGAATTTATTGAAACAACAAGCTAAACTAGATGTAAATATTTCTGAAGAAGACGCTTTAAAATCTATAAATGAAACTTCTTCAACATTGGCAGCTAACGAAACTTCAGATTCTGAATATGCCGATTATTCTGATGAAAAATTAAAAGCAGTAGCTAGCAAAAAAGTAAATGACTTACTTCAAAAAACTAAAAAATCTGAAGAAGAAAAAGATTTCTATTTTAATTATGCTGCTACAAAAACTAATGAAGCAAAAAAACAATACAATCAGGATACTAAAAATAAAGATGTTGTTGCTGAAGATGTAAACACAGCATCAATAGCGTTGAAATTAGCACGAGTAACCCAAAATGAAGCTGTTGAAAGAAATTCTGACAAACCTAAGCTGTTAGCATATCAACAAAAGTTAGAAGAAGCAATAAGTTCAGGAAATAGGAGCGAAGCAGAGTTAATAATGGCAGAAATAGAAAAAATTGAGGCTGCTGCTTATTTTGAAAATTCAGCGGTTGAGGTAGAAACTAAATTAGCTGATGAAAATCTTAAAACTGCTAAAGCCGAATATCAAAAACAACGCGATATTGTAATCGGTTATACCAATAGAAAATTAGAATTAGAAAAATCAATTGCAGATATTGAATCTCAAATAGCATCTACCAAAAAAGCTAAAGATAAAGAAGCATTACAAGATCAGTTGGCTACCTATAAAATTGATTTAGAAGATATAGAATTTCAGTTAGGAAAATCTAAAGCGAAAGAACTACTTGCGAAACAAGCACTTGATAAAGCTAAAAACGAAGCGAGTTTATTGGCAAATGTGGTGGATGCAGCCAAAAATAAAACTACAACTTCTCCATCATTGGATAATCAAGCAATTCTTGCCACAGAAAGTACCATCAGATTTTTTGATGAAGAGGGAGTGCTAGGTTATTATCCTGCTGAAGGTTCTTCAATAAGTACAAGTGCTACTTCTACTAGCTTAGTAGCCATGAAAGATGATTACGATATTATTGATGATAACGGAAATTTAATTGATTACAATTCAAAATACGCCAACCAGGTGGATGAGAACGAAAATAATCCGATAGCAATAGTGGACATTAACAAACAATGGATAACTGCTATTGAAGAAGATATTGAGATAAAAAATAGCTTGAAAAACAGTGCAACAACTGTTGGAGAAAAAGAAGAATTATCAAAAATAATTACTCAATTAGAAACAATTAAACAGCAAAAAGAAGAAGAAATTGACTTACAAACTAACTTAGCACTTCAAAACGAAACTAATAATGCTAGTTCTAATGAAAATACAGTAGCAGATAATAACAACAATGCTGCTAATACAACTACAACATCAAAAACAAGCATTAAAAAATACGAAACTTCTATTATAGATAAAGATGGAAATGTGATAGATTACAATGCTCAGTTTTTAGAAGAGTTAGAGCAACTTCCAGCCGATGAACAAACAGCTAAACTTTTTGCTCAGAAAGCTGAAATTTACAATAAGTGGGCAGATGCCACCGAACAAGAAATTACTTTAAAGAAAATTGAATTAGTAGAAGCAGATGCCAATGAAGCTCCTGCAATTCAGGAAGATTTAGATGAATTAGCTTCAGATTTACAAGATAAACAAGAATTTACAGCTTTATTTTTGACTCAAGCAAAAGCATTGGCAGCTACAGAAGATGAATTGGCTTATGTGGAAAATATCGAAAATAAAATTGCTGGAAATACTATTGAAAGTAATGAGATGGCTAGTAATGAAACCAATAACAACAATCAAAATAACACCACTTCATCCAACCAAAAAGTTAATACTGCACAATACAACAACATTACAATTAACAATGATGGAAGCGTAAATGATTATGCTACCGAATATGAAAATCAATTAGCAGATTTAGAGTTACGTTCAGATAATAAAGTTAAAATTAGTGAAGAACAAGTTGCGGTAACTACCAATTGGATTGAAGCTATAGACGAAGAAATAGCTTATCAAAATGAGCGATTAATTGCTACTGATGATGAAAATGAGAAAGCAATTATTGAGAATAGAATTGCTGATTTAAAAGAGCAGAAATCAACTCAAATTGCTCAATTAAATACTTTCCAAACAGAACTTTTAGCAGCTAAATCAACAACTACTAATGAAGTTGCCCTAAATGAAACAGCTACTTCAAACACTACATCACAAAACCAAGTTAGTAAGGAAAATTCATCTTTAACTTATAACTCAACTACTGCTAAAAACATGTTGGCAAATGTAGATGAACTTACAGAAGAGGTAAATGCATTAAGAGTAAAAGCTGATAACACAGAAGATGAAGCCTATAAAACAGGAAACGCAACAGAAAGAGAAGAAAAATTAGCTGAAGCAGAAGAAATTAATAATGAAGCAAACGATAAAGAAATTGAAATAGCCACCCTGTACGAAAGAGCTAACTCAACAGAATTTAAAGATAATCAAACCACGGTAAATACGCTTTTAAAATCTATTGGCGGTCAGTCAACAGACAATAACTACATTATGGCTGAAATGCTTAATGATGAGTCGGTTACTTTGTTTAATGAAGCTTCTGATGCTCGTCAGCAAGCAGTTGCTACCAATAATTTTAACCAGAAAAAAGATTTGTTAGATGAGGCGGCCAAATTAGAAAAAGAAGCCATAGAAAAACAACAAAATGCTATTGGATTATTAGAGCAAATTAGTACTTCTTCATCAATTGCTGCTACAAATAATAATCAAAATAATACAGAAGAAGAGGTGATTGCTGAAGAAACAAGCACTAACAATAATCAATTAACTACAAATAATACAACTGAAGAAAATATAATAGCAGAGGAAACTACAACAACCAATAACCAGCAAACAACCAACAATAACCAGCAAACAACCAATAACAGACAAGCATCAACTAAGAGTCAACAACCAATAACGGTTTACGAACCTAAGAATATAGTATTGCCATCCAAAGAGAGAAAACAAGATGCAATTCAGTTAGAAAAAGAAGCAATAACTTTAAATCAAGAAGCTAAACAACTTGACGAAACGGCTGAAAACACTAAAAACAGAAAAGAAAAACAAGCCTTAGTTGAACAAGCCAATCAAAAAAGACAAGAAGCTGACAAAAAAGCTAAAGAAGCAGAAGTAATTTATGCAGAAGTAAAAGAAATGGAAGCTGAAGAGGAATTGTATTTAGAAGAATTAGCAACACAAAGAAAAGAGTTGGTAGCTACAGTGTTAACACCAGAAGAAGAAAATTATATTCAAAGTCTTACTCCAGAAGAAAAAGCAGCCATTACCAATTCACCCGAATTTAAAGAATTTAAGGAGTTAAAACAAAACTCCAGAAGATTGGTAAAAGAAGCACAAGTGGAATATGTTGCTGCCGATAAAGCCAAAGAAGAAGCTGATGACCAAAAACAGCTAGGTGTTGCACTTCAAGCTATGCAACAAGCAGCAGCAACCGAAGCTGATAAAAACAAATTGGCTAACCAAATGAAGAAGTTAGAAGAAATGATTGCCCAAAATGAACAAAAGGCAATAGAGCTTAGAGAAAAAGCTACAGCTAAAGAAGAACAAGCCTTAGCTGAAAATAAAAAAGCTAACAATATGGTTGCCAATAAAGATGAAAATTCGGCTCTTGGCTTTGTGGCACTTGAAAAAACCAATGATACTTCTGGTGATATGTTAGCAGATTACTCTAATGAAGTGAATAGTAGCCTTCCTGAAAACCAAAGAAAACAACAAGTCAATAACAATAATACACAAGATGATGTACTTGCTGAGGAAACTACAACTAGCAGTCAGCAGTCAACAACTAACAGTCAACAGTCAACAAATAACAGTCAACAAACAACAAATAACGAATCTCAATCAAACAATTACAATACAGAAGATGTAATTGCTGAAGAAGTAACAACTAACAATAACAATAACAATAACAATAACAATAACAATAACAATAACAATAACAATAACAAT
>JAVVER010000054.1:0-21454 GCA_032251145.1 Vicingaceae bacterium
TTAGCAGTTATTATAATTACACTATCGCTTGTTTCATGCAATATATTTCTAAAAGAAGAGGAAGATATAGAAGGTGTAGTTGTTGAACTTGGTCAATATCAATTAAAATTACAAGAAATAGAAAATCTATCTTTAAAAGATATCACTAAAGAAGATAGTATAACTATTGTTAATAATTTTATTGAAAATTGGATTAAGGAAAAATTAGTACTTCAAAAAGCTGAATTAAATTTAGATCAAAACCAACAAGATTTTAAAAAACAACTAGAAGAATACAGATCAACACTTCTTATTTACACTTATGAAAAAGAACTTATAAAACAAAAGTTAGATACTTTTGTTGCTGATGTTGAAATAAAGGCATATTACGATAGAAACCCTGAAAATTTTAAATTAATAAACGATATTGTAAAAGTTAAATTTATGAAAGTGCCTATTAATGCACCTAGAATTAAAAAAGTAAAAAAAATATTTTCATCAACCGATCAAAAACACCAACAAGAAGTTAAAGAATACGCACACCAGTATGCCGAAAAATTTTATTTTAATGAAGATGAGTGGATTGAAGTTAATGATTTAAAAAAAGAATTACCTTTAACAGTTTCATATCAAATAATAGAAAACCAAAGTATTGCAATTGAAGATTCGTTAGCTATTTATTTTTTAAAAACAAATGAATACTTAAAAAGAGGAGATTTAGCTCCTTTATCTTTTGAAACGGAAAACATAAAAAACATTATTATAAACAAAAGAAAATTAAATGTTTTAAAAAAATTGAAACACGATTTATATCAACAAGCAATAAGTTCAAATAAAGTTAAATTTCACATAGATAATAAAGAGGAAAATAAAATAACAAATTAAATTTAATTAAAATTATACTTTCAACAAATCATTTATACATGAACATTATACCTATAAAATTTTTTTTTCTATCGTTAATTTTAATTTTTAACCTATCATTAAAAAGTCAAACCGATGGAAAAATATTAGACAAAACAATCGCTGTTGTTGGAGGAGAAATGTTGTTGTTTTCCACATTAGAATCTCAAATTGTTTCATTAAAATCTCAAGGAGTAATAGTAGATGATAATAATAAATGTGAAATAATGGAAGAATTATTATTTCAAAAACTTTTAGTTCATCAAGCTAAACAAGATAGTATAGTTGTTAGTGATGCCGAAGTAGAGATGGAAATAGATAGAAGATTAAACTATTTTATAGCCCAAATTGGATCTGAAAGAAAATTGGAACAATACTATAAAAAAACCATACAAGAAATTAAGGAAGAGTTTAGAGCCACAGTAAAAGATCAAATGATTAGTCAACGTATGCAAGGGAGAATTACATCGGGGCTAACAATTACACCGAAAGAAGTAAAAGAGTTTTTTAAAAAAATACCTGAAGACTCTATACCTCTTATAGAATCGGAAGTAAAATATGCTCAAATTTTAATTTATGCTAAAGAAAGTGAAGAAGAAATAAATGCTGCTAAAGAAAGAATTCAAACTATAAGAGATAGAATTATTAAAGGAGAAAATTTTGGAACTCTAGCCATACTTTATTCAGAAGACGAAGGCTCTGCCAAAAATGGGGGAGAAATAGGGTTTTTAGGTAGAGCTGAATTGGTGCCAGAATATTCTGCTACTGCTTTCAAATTAAAAAATTCTGCCGTATCAGAAATTGTAAAAACTAAATTCGGCTTTCATATTATTCAACTAATAGAAAGAAGGGGTCAAAAAGTTAATACAAGACATATTCTTATTAAAATTAAAGTTAGTGAAAAAGAAGTGCAAAAAGCTAAAAATTTAGCCGATAGCATATATAATATGCTACCTAAAGATACATTAACTTTTGGTGAATACGCTTTAAAATATTCAAATGATGAAGCTTCTGCTAAAAGTGACGGAGTTGTAGCAAACCCACAAACAGGCACAGCATTTTTTAGCTTAGATGAGGTTGAACCACAAGTTTACTATACTTTAGAGAAATTAAATGAAGGAGAAATTTCAAAACCTGTTCCTGCCCAATCTATTGATGGTAAAAAAGGATATAGAATTATTCAAGTTATCAGTAAAACAGAACCTCATAAAGCTTCGTTAGAAACAGACTATTCTAAAATTCAACAAGCAGCATTAGCTGCTAAAGAAGGCGAGCATACTCTTAAATGGATTAAAGAAAAATTAACAGATACATATGTTAATATCAGTGATGAATATAAAAGTTGCTCATTTGAAAATCCATGGGTAAGATAAATATACCACTAACTAAAAACTTACTATACTATGTCAGAAAATAAATATAATTCAGAAGTTGAAGCAATAGATGACTTTGTTAAAAGGTACGATATTTTAAAGCAAGAAATTGGGAAAGTAATTGTTGGGCAAGATGATGTGATAAAAAGTGTGCTAATTTCTATTTTTAGTAGAGGACATTGTTTGTTGGTGGGTGTGCCTGGTTTGGCAAAAACCTTACTTATTAATACATTGGCAGATGCATTGGGGTTAAGTTTTAACAGAATACAATTTACTCCCGATTTAATGCCATCAGACATTATAGGTTCTGAAATCTTAGATGAAACAAAGAACTTTAAGTTTATTAAAGGGCCTTTATTTGCTAACATTATTTTAGCTGATGAGATTAACAGAACACCTCCAAAAACACAATCGGCATTATTGGAAGCCATGCAAGAAAAAACAGTAACAGCCGCAGGAAACCACTATAAATTAGACAATCCTTTCTTTGTGTTGGCAACTCAAAATCCTATAGAACAAGAAGGAACTTATCCGTTGCCTGAAGCTCAGTTAGATAGGTTTATGTTTAATATTTGGGTAGATTATCCTAAATATGCAGAAGAGTTAGCCATTGTAAAAGCTACTACAACAGATAGTAATATTCAATTAAATAAAGTAATAAATGCAGAGGAAATTATTTTCTTTCAGAACTTGATAAGAAAACTACCTGTTGCAGAAAATGTATTGGAGTATGCTGTAAAATTAGCATCAAGCACCAGGCCAGGTAATGAGTTTGCTCCTGAAATAGTGAATAATTATTTAAGTTGGGGAGCAGGACCAAGAGCTTCACAATATTTAATTGTTGGAGCCAAATGTCATGCTGCATTAAACGGAAAATATTCTCCAGATATTGATGATGTAAAAGCTGTAGCAACACCAATTTTAAGACACAGAATTGTAAGAAATTACAAAGCGGAAGCTGATGGATATTCTATAGAAAAAATTATTGAAGCTTTGTTGTAATGATTTTCCATAAAAAAAACTACAAATTCTCTTTGTAGTTTTTTTTATAGTTTTATAAATTGATGTTTAATTATTCTTTTTAACTTATTTTTTAAGTCTGCATTCCTCCGCAAACATTTATTACTTGTCCGTTTACATAAGAAGATAAGTCTGAGGCTAAGAATAGTGCTGCATTAGCAACATCTTCAGGTTTTCCAGCTCTTTTCATTGGAATATCTTCAATCCAGCCTTTCATTATGGTTTCATCTAACTGAGCGGTCATTTCAGTTTCAATAAAACCTGGAGCAATAGCATTGCTTCGTATGTTTCTTGAACCTATTTCTTGAGCGATAGATTTAGTAAAACCAATAATTCCAGCTTTTGATGCAGCATAATTAGACTGCCCAGCATTTCCTTCAATACCAACAACAGAACTCATGTTAATAATAGAACCGTATCGTTGTTTTAATAAGGTTTTTAAGGCACATTTGGTAATGTTAAATACAGATTTCAGGTTTACATTCATAACTTCATCCCAATTTTCTTCAGTCATTCTCATTAATAAACCGTCTCTGGTAATACCTGCGTTGTTTACTATAGCATCAATTTTACCAAAATCTGCTACTACTTGGTCGATAAAAACTTCTGCATTACTATAAATAGCAGCATTAGATTTGTAACTTTTTACTTTAACTCCATAAGCAGTTAATTCATCAACCACTTTTTTTGCTTGCTCATCAGATGAAACATAAGTAAAAGCGATATCAGCTCCATGTTGAGCAAAAACTTCAGCTATGCCTTTTCCAATTCCTCTGGTAGCACCAGTAATTATAGCAACTTTTCCTTCTAGTAATTTCATAATATCTAGCTTTATGAGTTATGCGTTTACTTTCATTAATTCAGCCATAGTTTGACCTATATCAGCAGGAGAGTCAACTACAGTAATACCGCAATCTCTCATAATTTTCTTTTTAGCTTGAGCAGTATCTTCTTCACCACCTACAATAGCACCAGCATGTCCCATAGTTCTTCCAGCTGGAGCGGTTTCTCCTGCAATAAAACCAACTACAGGTTTTGTCCCATTTGCTTTAATCCATTTAGCAGCATTAGCTTCAAGGTTTCCACCTATCTCTCCAATCATTACAATTCCTTCAGTTTCTGGGTCATTCATAAATAACTCAATAGCTTCTTGCGTAGTTGTTCCAATAATTGGATCACCACCAATACCTATAGCAGTAGAAACTCCCAAACCTGCTTTTACCACTTGGTCGGCAGCTTCATAAGTTAAAGTTCCAGATTTTGAAACAATGCCTATTTTACCAGATTTAAAAATAAAGCCTGGCATAATTCCTACTTTAGCTCCATCTGGAGTAATAACTCCAGGGCAATTTGGTCCGATTAAACGTGCATTAGTAGATTTTAAATATTCTTTTACAGGAATCATATCTTTTACAGGAATTCCTTCAGTAATACAAACAATTACTTTTATACCTGCATCAGCAGCTTCTATAATTGCATCGGCAGCAAAGGCTGGTGGTACAAAAATAATAGAAACATCTGCTCCAGTAGTTTTTACAGCATCTTCTACAGTATTAAACACAGGCTTGTCTAAGTGTTTCTGACCACCTTTTCCAGGAGTAACACCACCAACAACGTTGGTGCCGTATTCTATCATTTGACTTGCATGAAAAGTACCTTCACTACCTGTGAATCCTTGAACTATTATCTTTGAATTTTTGTTTACTAATACACTCATATCTTTATATTTTCTTATTTTATTTTTTTATGAGTTCAAAAGTAGAACTTAAAACTGAAACATACAATAACTTTTTTTAAACTTATTCAACAATTGGTTTATTTGTAAACGATAAATAAATTCCATAAAAAAAAAAAGGGTGTCTCGACTTTTCGGACACCCTCTTTATCTTTAAATTTTTTAGTCGGTTAGTAGTGAAAAAAAATATAGGCTATATAAAATGTTATGAATGTTTAACTATGTATTATCAGTTTATTATTCTTATTATTATGTTAGTAACCTAATTTAACAAAAAATGCCTTTAATATGAAAATTATATGGTTTGGGAAGTTAGCGATTTAGACGATTTTTCAAAGGAAATACAATTTTACCTAATATTTTTTCTGATTATTAATTTCCGTTGAATAAGCTAAAAGAAAAAAAGAAAAGAAATACCAGATCGTTACTAAGAATAAAAAATGGTATGTATATCTACTTAATTTTATTTTTAACATAATTGTTTAGTTTTGCTATGCTCACTTACTTTTGTAATCAATTAAAACAAAATAAGGCAATTCTATAAACTTATTATTTTAGGTAAATTTTGTATAATTTCGTAAATCCAAATAAAAATTATGCAAAATAATAACACATTAACATTCATCAAAAAAGTAGTCGCAAATATGCCAAAAGATTGGCTAGAGCTAACCACTCATCGTTTAGATATTTATGATGAAAAAATGGCTAAAACTGAATTCTTAAATCAATTTGAAAAATTATTTGAAAGCAATAATGCCGATACTACTGCACTAATTAATTTACCCACTGCTTACGATTATATTAGATTAGGTCATCCATTATCTTCTATATTAGAATGGGGAATAGCAAAGCTAAACAACTTACAACAGGCAAATGTAATTAGCTTTTCATCCAAAACAATACCTATTTATGCTGTATTAAGAAAAAATTTATTAGACAAAAAAAACACACTAATTACATATAAAGATAAACTACCCTTATGTTTTGATGTAGAAACTTTAAAACGCGTTTATGGTTACCAATTTGAATTGAAAAAAATTAATAATGTTTCAGAAATTAATGATTTTAAGGGAAGTATTATTTATATTTCTCAGCAAAATGAAATTGGAAAGTTTGAACTCCAATCTTCTATTGATTTTCAAATAAATCTTCATTCACAATTTGGAAGTATTTTAATAGTAAATGGCAAACAAAACGAAAATTATATTTCTGAAATACAACACGTAAGAAGGAGAGAAACCATTGCCATGACACCAACTAATTGTCTATATGCATTACATCAACTTTTAGGCAACCCAATTATTGATGATAAAAATAATGTTTCATCTAATAAAATGAGTGTTATAAACTCTATTAAAAAAATTACAGGAACAAACAAAAACGCATTAATAGGTTCGTCTGGTTTATCTATTCAGTATGCTATTATGATGGGATTAATAGATAATGCCTTAGAAAAATATCCTGAAAAAACTATTCATATTGTTGTTCCACCTAATTGTTATGGCGGAACAAACGACCAAGCCAGACGATTGGCTAAGTGTTTAACTAACGTTGAAATAGTAGATTTAGCAGTAGATGGTAATAACAATATGGTTCAAAGCACTAATATAGTTTTAGAGCAAGCTGCAATTGCTGATGCTATTCCTTTAATAATTGCTGAAATTCCAACTAACCCTAGAGTTGAAGTCCCAAATCTCATACAATTAAAAGATGTTTTAAGTAAAAAACGTAAAACCTCTTCGGGTAAAATTGCTGTTGAACCCGTTTTTATTTTAGATCAAACTTTTTGTCCTAACGTGCAATTCTTAAAAGAAGGAGGAATACTTTCAACTATTAATTCTATATCTTATGTTAGTGGCTCCAAATTTCCTAGTGGAGGAAAATGTACTGCAGGGTATTGTGTAGCCAATAAAAATGCAGAATCTTTACTAACCTATATAGAAAAACATCTTATACTTTGCGATAACGAAGCTACAATACAGCAATTAGATATATTAGCATTGCAAATCCCTTCTATGAATCAACGAATTAAAAATGCATATTTTAATACTCTTGAATTTGTTAACTTTATTAAAGCTACATTACCTAAAGCTAAAATAAACTTTGTTTCTGAAGAAATAGCTAAACAAGGGTTTACTCCATCTGTATTTTCATTAGATCTCCCAACTAAGGGGAATACAGACAAAGAACGGGAAAACTATAAACGAGAATTAAATCAAAAGCTAATTAATATGATGATAAGTAAAATTCCAAATGAAAGCAAGTATTGTGTTAGCTATGGTCAATTAAAAGGATGTTATTGGACAATTCCAGCTACATCTACACAAGGAACTACTAAGGAAGGAGATAAAGATTATATTGCTAGGGTAGCTATTTCTCCAGATTTAAACCTTGAGCTTCATAAAAAAGTATTTTTAGATTTTGTAAACCAAATTACATCTTAAAGAGTTATTGTTTGATTTGTAAAAAATTTACTTATGAATTTCATCTCCTTTAGCATCATAAAAATGATATTCGAGGAAGTTTTGTGCTGTTGATGGAATAACCTCAACACTTGCTTTAAATTTAGATTGCCATTCTTTTCTTAACGAAGATAGAAAACCTTTTCTTTTATTGATATAAGCCTCCAAAAATGGATGAACAGTAATACTGATTTTATTGATATTTAATTGTTGAGTAATATAACGTAGGTTATTTTCAATTTCATCTACCAATAAAACTGTTGATTGAACCTCTCCTTTACCACCACAACAAGGACATTTTTCGGAAGTTTCAATTTCCATTTCTGGACGAACTCGTTGACGGGTAATTTGTACTAAACCGAATTTGCTAGGAGGAAGAATATTATGTTTAGCTCTATCATGCTGCATAAATTTCTGCATTTTTTCATACAGCTTCTTTCTATTTTCTGCTTCTTTCATATCAATGAAATCAACAACAACAATTCCTCCCATATCTCTCAACCTTAGCTGACGAGCAATTTCTTCAGCGGCTTCTAAGTTTACTTCAAGTGCATTTTCTTCTTGAGTTTTATCCTTTTTCTTTCCTCTTTGTCCGCTATTTACATCAATAACATGTAACGCTTCGGTATGTTCAATAATTAAATAAACACCCGTTTTTAAAGTAACATTCTTTCCAAATAAGGATTTTATTTGTCTTTCTATACCAAAATGTTCGAATATAGGCGATTTACCATTGTACTGCTTTAGTATTTTTTCTCTGTCAGGAGCTATAGAACTTAAAAATGTTTTTATTTCGTTATATAAAGCTTCATCATCAATATGAATACTGCTGAAATCTTTATTTAATAAATCTCTTAATAATGAAGAAGTTCTGTCTATTTCACCAAGAATTTTTTTAGGTGCGTGTCCATTTTTAAGATTGTTAAAAACAGTTTCCCAACGCAGCGTCAAATCATTCATATCGGCATGCAAGTCGGCAACTTTTTTGTTTTTAGCAACTGTTCTAATAATTACTCCAAAACCTTTGGGTTTAATACTTTTAATAAGTCTTATCAATCTTTCTCTTTCTTCGGCATCTTTAATTTTTTGAGAAACAGATACTTTGTTGGAGAAAGGTACTAACACCAAATATCGTCCGGCAATAGAAATTTCCGAACTTAACCTAGGCCCTTTTGTAGATATAGGTTCCTTGGCAATTTGTACTAAAATTTGATCTGAAGATTTTAATGTTTTTTCAATTTTACCTGTTTTTTCAATTTCAGGTTCAAATTCAAAATCTAATGATGAAGAATTAATTTTTCCACCAGCAACTCCTTTAGTAAATTTTGCGAAAGAATTAAACTTTGCACCTAAATCTAAATAGTGCAAAAAAGCATCTTTTTCGTAGCCAACATTTACGAAAGTTGCATTTAATCCCGGCATAATTTTTCTTACTTTACCGAGATAAATATCACCTACTGAAAAATTATTATTGGTTTTCTCCTTATGTAATTCTACTAATTTTCCATCTTGAAGAATGGCTATAACAACCTCATTAGGTGAAGAACTTATTACTAACTCTACACTCATTCTAATAGACTTTTGAAAAACATCTTTGTTGAAAACAATTATCTTAGTTGCTAACGTGATGTAAATAACGCAACTAACTAAACAAAAGGCTGATAAATAAGAAAAACTAGTATCCCAAAACAGGATACTAGTTTCTTAAAAATCATTTGCTTAAAATAAAGAACTGAAAAATAATTTCAGACCCTAAAAAGAATAATTATTTTTTCTTGTGTCTGTTTTTTCTAAGTCTTTTTTTACGCTTGTGCGTAGCCATCTTATGTCTTTTTCTTTTTTTACCGCTTGGCATAATGTCTTTATTTTATATGTTTAATACTTTATTACTTCAATTTTTGAAGTCGCAAATGTAAACTAAAATTTTATTATTTCACATTTTTTTTCACTTTCTCTACAAAAGATTTTGCAGGTTTGAAAGCTGGGATGTTGTGAGCAGGTATAATGATAGTTGTATTTTTTGAAATGTTTCTACCTGTTTTTTCAGCTCTTCTTTTAACAACAAAACTACCAAAACCTCTTAAATACACGTTATTACCATCTTCTAAAGATTTTCTAACTGTTTTCATAAATTCTTCTACAGTAGTTTGTACTGTTAATTTCTCAATTCCTGTTTTCTCTGAAATTTTAGAAACGATATCTGCTTTTGTCATTTTTTAATACTTTTTTAAGTTTATATTAATTTAATTTTTACTTATCAATAAATTTACCTGAGTAAATTCGAGTGCAAATATAAGAGTAAAAGTATATTTAACTATTATACATTAAAAAACATTAACATATTTTAGCTTAACCATTTAAAACTTTCGACAAACAAATGCTTTCGCCTAACTGTTTGATTAATAATCTTAATTAAATACAACCTTATTCTTTTGTAATTTTGCATCTCTAACTAATTTTATTTCATGCATTTTTCTGACAATTTAATTTCTTGGTACAAACAAAACAAGCGCTACTTACCTTGGCGAGACACTACCAATCCATACAAAATATGGTTATCGGAAATCATATTGCAACAAACTAGAGTAAATCAGGGCTTATCTTATTATTATAAGTTTATAGAACATTTTCCTACTGTAATTGATTTAGCAAACGCTTCAGAACAACAGGTGTTAAAACTTTGGCAAGGACTAGGATATTATTCTCGTGCCAGAAACTTACATGCAACAGCTAAAATTATTACTAAAGAATATAAAGGTGTTTTTCCTGATGATTACACCAGAATTTTATCCTTAAAAGGTATTGGCGAATATACTGCTGCCGCTATTACTTCATTTGCATACCAACTCCCCTATCCGGTTGTAGATGGAAATGTTTTTAGAGTTCTTTCCAGAATTTATGGAATTGATACACCTATTGATACGCCAGCTGGAAAAAAAACTTTTTATGCAATAGCTAATGAGTTAATTAATAAAAAACAAGCGGCACTACACAACCAAGCAATAATGGAGTTTGGTGCGTTAGTCTGCACCCCTAAAAACCCTGACTGTGAAAATTGTGTTTTTAACAACTCTTGTGCTGCTCTTGCTAATAAACAAATAGACTTATTACCTATTAAATCTAAAAAAATAAAACAGACCAACCGATTCTTTAATTATTTAATTATAAATACTGATAATTCGGAAACGTTTATTGCTGAAAGAAAAAACAGCGACATTTGGAAAGGCTTGTATGATTTTCCTTTAGTAGAAACGTCAGGAAAAATATCCTCTTTTAATGAATTGAGTAAACAAGCTACTTTTCAACAATTGTTGCCCGATTCAACGACTTTAGTATTAAACAAAGTTTCATCAGAAACCAAACACATCTTGTCTCATCAAAAAATATACGCTACCTTTTGGCACATAACTACAGATAGAACTGAACATTTAGAAACAAATTTTACAAAAATAGATAGTTCTTCCATTAATAATTATCCTTTACCAAAACTCATAGAAAATTATGTTAAAACATGATTTTGATATTTTTTTTAATATTCATATTTTTTTACTACATTTGATATTGTAAAAAATAACATTTATTATGGCTGGAATTAACAAAGTAATATTGGTAGGAAACTTGGGTAAAGACCCTGAAGTTAGATATTTAGAAGGCGGTACAGCTGTCGCTAACTTCTCTTTAGCAACCTCTGAAAACTATACCGACAGAAGCTCTGGGGAAAAGAAAACCATTACTGAATGGCATAATGTTGTTTTATGGAGAGGTTTAGCTGAAGTTGCTGAAAAATATCTCAAAAAAGGAAATCAGGTTTATATTGAAGGTAAACTGAGAACCAGAAAATGGCAAGATAAAGACGGACACGACAGATATACTACAGAAATAGTTGGCGACAGTATGCAAATGTTAGGAAGAAAAGATGATAATTCATCTTCAGATACTTCTCAACAAAGCAAATCATCTGGAACTTCTTCTTCGGCACAAATAGATAACGAACCATCTGAAACAGATGATTTACCATTTTAATAACAAAATTAGTAACTGAAAATTGGACGATCCTCTACCTGCCCTGCAACAAACACATTTTGTAATTACTTCAATTCTTAATTCAATTGATTTAATAACTTCTATTGAGTTAATAATTGTGTTATTTTTATTGGTTTTTTCTGGCTTAATTTCAGGTTCAGAAATAGCTTACTTCTCTCTACTACCAAAAGATTTAGAAGAAGAACAAAACACAAAATCAGCAGCTCTTTCTCGAGTGAAAAAATTGCTTTACGACCAAAAAAGATTGTTAGCAACAATACTTGTCTCTAATAATTTAATAAACGTAGGATTAATCTTATTAACTACTTTAGTTATTAATCAGCTTATCAATTTCTCTTCTCTGCCAGACTATATTAGCTTTAGTATTCAGGTAATAGGTATTACCTTTATTATTCTACTTTTTGGAGAAGTAATTCCAAAAATTTATGCCACAAAAAATGCCTTGTTTTTATCTAAATTTATGAGTTTTCCACTCAGCTTTCTTTCTTTCATACTTTATCCGCTTAGCTATGTTTTAATGACTTTTTCAAGTGTTATTGATAAACATATTAAACAAAGAGGCTTAGATGTTACTGTTGAAGATTTATCTCACGCGTTGGATTTAACATCAGACATTGAAGAGGACAATGATGAACATAAAATCCTTAAAGGGATTATTAAATTTGGTGAAACCAGTGTAAAGCAAATTATGACTGCACGAGTTGATGTTGTTGCGTTGGACAAAAATCTCCCTTATTCAACGGTAATTGAAACTATTTTAGATTCAGGCTATTCCAGAATTCCCGTTTTTGAAGAGTCTTTTGATACCATAGTTGGCGTTATTTATATTAAAGATTTGTTAGCCCATATTGAAGAAAAAGAAGATTTTGAATGGACAAAATTGTTGCGAGTACCTTTCTTTGTTCCTGAAAATAAAAAGCTAGATGATTTATTATCAGAATTTCAGGAAAAGAAAATGCACCTTGCCATTGTAGTAGATGAATATGGTGGAACCTCAGGAATTGTTTCTTTAGAAGATATTTTAGAAGAGATTGTTGGCGAAATTAGTGATGAGTTTGATGATGAAGATATTACCTACTCTAAACTAGATGACAACAACTATGTTTTTGATGGTAAAACAGCCTTAAATGATGTCTTTAAAATTATTAATATTGATGATGATGAATTTTTTGGTGATGAAAAAATTGATGCTGAATCGCTTGCAGGATTGGTAATTGAAATAGCCGAAAAAATCCCACAAAAAAATGAGAAAATAACGCTGAAAAATCTAACCTTTACTGTTGAAGCCTCTGATAAAAGGAGAGTAAAAAGAATTAAACTAACAGTAAGTAATTAGCTTATATTGCCAATAAAATCTTACCTTTGTTGGAGATGGAAATTAACACACATTAATCTTATTTATTATGCAAATACAATTCAACACAGACAATAACATTTCAGGAACAGATCAACTAAAAGAAAAACTTAGTACTATTTTAACTGATGATTTAAGTAGATTTAAAGATAAAATTACTCGCTTAGAAGTACATCTTTCTGATGAAAATGGAAAAAAATCTGTTGGAAAAGATAAAAGATGTATGTTAGAAGCTCGTGTTGAAAACCTTAAACCTATTGCTGTTACTAGTGATGCAACAAATATTGAACAAGCGGTTATTACTGCTTCAGAAAAACTTGCCGCTGCTTTAACTACCACTTTAGGAAAAATTAGAACGTACTAAACATTCTACTATTATCAAACCTACTAAAACTTAATGTTATGAATACAGAAGAAAAAGAATGGAATGATAAAATCATGCAAAAAACTGCTGAAATCCAGAAAAACCATCCGGAATTAATAGAGTTTTTGAACGAAATGCCAATGACCATTCCCAATAAAAATAATCCAGAAGTTACCGTCCAAAACCTAAAAAAATATTATCAATCGCTTTGCGACTTGATAGATAATAAGAAGTAACTGATAACAAACCCGTTTTAATCCTAACAGGTTTTAGAAACCTGTCAGGATTTTATTTCTTTACCCTCCTTCTGTTAATTGTTTTTCTTTTTTTAAAAGCTTTTATTTCTAAGGTTATTGCATCTATTTCTGCATCTCCATCTAATTGTTGTATCTCTATATTTTCAGGTCTTGTATGATATATTTCATGAATTCCTACAAAATAATAAAGTTCTTTTTCATTTTGGTAAACCATATCTGGAAATGACAAAGGTTCTATCCTAATTGTATCCATAGAAAAATCAACAATTTCTTTACTATTATCTAAATCAAAAATTTTAGTATTATTCTTTGTAAGATTAATTGTACTATCTTTTATAAACAAATAAGAACCTTTAAAAATTTCAATAGTATTATGATTATATACCCACACATATTTATCTCTATCTAAAAGCGCATCCCAAAAAGTCATTTTTTTATCTGCAATCAATTCAAGATTTTCAAAACTTTCAGGACCAGTAAAAGCTGCCATTAACCTATATTTTCCATCTTTCAATCCTATTCCAACTTTTTCTGAAATCATTAATTTAATTCTAGCATTAGTTAATAATAAATGTTCCAGTTCAATTCTCCCATGTTTACCCAAAGTTAAAGACCTTAAAAACAAATCAATATCTTTATTCTGACAATTATAAATCTTTAACTTTCTTCTAGAATGAAAATCTACATTTATCGGTAGGTTATTTTCATTATAAACAGTTCCGTGTATTTTCTTTATTTTATAATAAAAAGGTCCTCTAGTACATGAGTTAAGAAGTAAATAAGAAACTATCAAAAAAAGTACTCTTTTCATTTAGTTAGTTTATGTATAAGTAGTCTCAAAAATATCTATTTTTATTTTAAAACACCCCAACAATTTCATTATCCATTAAAAACCCCATTTTAATCCTAACAGGTTTTAGAAACCTGTTAGGATTTTTTTTATTCTCCAATCACAATATCAACTGCACTGCAACTGGTAAGGTAAGAAGAAAGTACTAATCGTTTTTTGGTTGTTCCATCACTTGCTAATAAAGAAATAGTATTAGGTGGTATTTTACCTATATTGTGAGCATACAAGGTTAAACTGTTGGTAGATGATTTTTCCAACGTAATGGTAAAACTGTGTTTCTCTTTGGTCAATAAATGTTTTTCTAACACACATGTCTTATCTAAAAATAGTGAAATAGTATCTCCGTCAAAAGATTGGTTGTCCCAAACCGTAAAAGTAATTTCATTGGCTGAAAAAGTCATAGTTCTACGATGGTGAACCGACCGACCATTAATACTATCAATTTTACCCTCTTGGTTTACTGAAAAATTATACTCGCTTTGTATTACCGTATCCTCTTCAACAAAAACAGGTTCTTCAGGAAAACCTTTGGGATAGTACTGTATATTATCTATTAGAATGTTGCCATTGTATTTGGGCATTTCCAAATAATACGCCTCGAGCAATAAATATTCGGTTATCTGTTTGGGATTTACTTCAAAAAAGTAGGTTTCCCAATCGGCATTTGCTACCCTACCCGATTCCCAAAGCAATTCTTTCTCAAAAATAGCATTCATTCCATATACTTTTAGTTGTATGGGGCGATTGAAATGTACGGTATCAGCTAAAAACTCTGGATCAAAAGCCAAATCAATACTATAGTGATAGCTTTGATTGCTTAACAAAGGCTGCTGAAACTTTTGATAACAAGCTTCCCACAAATAACTATCAATAATGCTATAACCCCGAGCGACCATAGAAATATAAGTATTTCCATGAGAGGCTTCTTTGCTTACCTGCCAACTTCCGGGCTGTGTATCGGGAGAGCTTGCCTGACCAAAAACTATCCATTCATTTGGAGGGACAGCCGTTGTTGGTCTACCCTCGAAAGAAGGATTATTAAGGTACTGAGCTTGTAAACTGCTGCTCCAAATAATGATGATGACTAATAGTTGTTTCATAGTTTTATGTAAAACCTCCAAGGTTTTAGAAACCTTGGAGGTTTGATTTTTACTTCTTTATAGTAATGCCTCCTGTATTGCTCCAGCATTTATATTCATTAGTATAATACAAATAGCCTGATGTAGCTGGTGCTTCAAATTTACCTGGCACTTCTGCTTTTAAATCCAAATTGATAGTATGTGAAGCATTAGGAGCTAAATCTCTGAAATAAAACACCACAAAATTGTCAGTAATCTCATAAAAACCAATAGTTCCTTTCTCTTGCAATTCTTTTAATTGCCATGGTTGTGCTGATAATCCTGATGGAATTCCAACTACAGCCATAGTCATTGGCATTCCTTTGTCTTCTTTGTTGCTTACTTTAGTGGTTAAACGTACTGTTTCTCCTACTTTCACATTATTGGTGTTTAATTCAGCTTCAACAGCTATTTTACACTCTTTTGAAGATAAAGGCAAAGTAGTATTATAATCAATACTCATGGTATAAGGCAAGGCATTTTTAGTGTCTTTATAACGAATTTCTATTTTCTGATTTCCAGTTTTTAAATGCTTATCTAAATCTTTAAATTCAATCGCATTTTTTTCTCCTGCTTCATAATTTTTAGAAGCTACCACTTTTCCATCAATCACACATTCTAACACACCTGATTCTTTGGTTTGTTTAGAGAATTTAGCAAAGGTGGTTAATGCCTTAAGAGCTAAAACTGTTCCTTGTGTTGAGCCGAAGCTTCCACTACCCGATCTTGAAGAAACTAAAAACTCTGCTGCTTTGGTAATCGCTGCTATATCTTTTTTATCTGATTGTAGCATCGCTAACATTGCCAACGCTGTCGTTTCTACTTTTAAAGAAATACCACCCGAACGAGTAATAGAATGGTTCGCATTCCAACTCCCGTCTTTTTCTTGTAATTTCAATAATGATTTTAACACACTTTCAGCTCTTTTATCTTTATAGTTCAACAAAGTATTAGTCATTAAAGCCAATTGATACGCATCGTTTGAAGCAGTTGAAGAAGAATATGCTGCCTCTAACTCTTTGCTTATTTCAGCATAATTCGCTTCTGAAAGTGCATACACAATGTAAGCATTGGTAACTTCTTCACTAGCTCTACCAAATTGGTCTAAGGCTCTTGGGTTTTTCTTAAAACCTCCATTACCGTCTTTTCTGCTCATTAACCATTTTGATGTTCTTTGCACCATTTCATTACTCACATCAGCATAAACATGTTTCATGTCATTAAACTGCATTAAACCATAGGCAGTTAATGCTTCGTGTCCGGGAGATGAGCCAAACCATTCATAGCCTTTCTCTTTGGTTTCGTAAGAAGTTAATTTCTTATAACCTCTGTCTAATTTTTGGTCAATGCTGGCAAATAACTCAGGATTATCCATTCCAGTTTCTTTCATATAGCTCATTGCCATAATATTAGGATAATTACTCATAGAAGTCTGCTCAAAACATCCTGATGGCTCTCTGATGATACTTTCAATACCTTTCATTAAATCATTTACCACATTAGGATAAGCTGTTAATGAGGCTTGTAAAGAACCATCAACCACATCTGATAAGGAAACACTATACGTTTTACTCAAATCTTGCCCTGAAAATGCAATAGACACCGGAAATCCTTTTGGTCCAATTTTGATGGGTTGTACAAAAGCATCTATTAATCCGTTAGCTTTAAAGCTGATTTCTAAGTTATCTTCTCCTATCTCATTCAACACTTCGTAGTTTAAATAGATTGTTTTTGTAGTGTTGGCAGCCAACATTTGGTTCCCATTTTCTGAATTTAATACTTTAAATCCTTTTGGAGATTTTACCATTAAGTTGCCCACTACATCTTTATTGGTAGTATTTTTTAAGGTAAGTGGGATTTCTACCACATCACCAAAAACTACTTGTGAAGGTACTTTTACCGACATAGAAAATGGCAATTGCGTAAAATGGGTGTATTCAGCTCTACCAATCATTCCTACTCCAACTCCCTCAACAATAGTTCTAAATGAAGTTATTTCATCGCTGTTAAAAAACTCAACTGTTGCTTGTCCGTTATTGTTTACTTCAATATTTCCATCCCAAAAAATAGTAGAACGAAAATCTGTTCTAACGTCCACTTCTTGATTATTGATGTAGTTAGGAGAAGCAAATTCTCTAGCTCTGTAATAGTTAACATTTGGAATGATTTTTTTCTCTTGAGCCACTAATTGATTCGCAAAAGCCATTCCCTGAGCATTGCCTACAATTTCTACTTCGTTGAGTACCATTTTTTCGGCTTCTTTCTTTTTATCATCTTTTGCTGGAGCTTTTCTATCAGCCTTTACCGGCACCATGTTTTGTTGAAGAGGAACTGCTTCCATATCTAATACCATATTTTCAGCTTGGACTATATCTTCTTCAACCATCATCATATCAACAGCTGCAGCAGGTACATTTGCTCTTTTGGTTCTAACTGATTTACTATAGCTATAGATTTCTTTAGGATCGTATAAGTAAACCGTATGGTTTTGAGTATAATTACTCGCTGTAAACCCTTGTCTAGTCAAGTCTTTTGCCGTAACTTCAAAATAAGTTGGTTGATATAATGCTTCATTGCTAATAGAGAAATAGCCGTCCGCAGTAGTTTTGTACGTCTTTTTAGTTTTGGTATTTTTTATTATGGCATTTGCAACAGGTTTTCCTTGTCCGTTTATTACTTTACCTTTTATGATTGCTTTTTCACCTTCAAATTGAATAGCAGGAAAATCTTCAGCCATTACTTTCTCCCAAGTAAATCTTCTCCAACCATCGGTCATTAATAAATAGTCTAAGGCTTCATCTGCTTTAGCTTCTTTATTATTAAAATAAAATTGAGGCTCTTCTACTTTGGTTTTTAAGTCGTTTTCTAACATCAACGAGGATAAAATGTTACTCGATTTATTATCAGCAAAGCTTAACAATTTATCATCCACCACCGCTAAAGAAAGATTAGCCGGCATTGGCAAACCTCTTTCATCTGTAACTTCAATGTCCATTTTTACTTTTTCTCTTGGCAAGTATTGTGACTTATCTGTTTTTAAATAAATGTTCAGTTTTTTATCTTTATTTACAAACACCAAACGTTCAGCTCTTTCAATATTTTTAGAATCGAATAAAGTAATTTGAGCTACCCCCATAGGAAAATCTTTGGTAGGAATTTCTATTTCATTTTTTCCTCTGGCAATGTTTATCTCGGTAGCAAAATACATTTCTCCTCTTACCTGAGCAGCCAACGACATGATTTCTGTTTCTGTAGATTGAATAGTAATTGCCAATTTTTCTTTTTCAGCATTGTTTACATTTATCGTCCAACCTCTTTTTAAGCTTTTTGGCAAACTATATTTTTTATTAATTCCTTTAGGATGAGTAATTACTGCGTAATAGGTTTTCCCGATTTTAGGTTCCAACTCAAAAGCTCCCATACCATTATGAAAACTTTCAAAATTGGTAATCGTATTGTCTTCATTGTCTTTAATTACTCCTTTAATATCAGCAGGTTTACCAAATTCATTCAACGCTTTAAAAGCCATTTTAGAAATTAATCCATCTACCAATTCTCCTCCTTCTGGATAAAAACCTAACTCAATATTTCCCAATGTAATTGGCACAGAACGAGAAATACTTTCTGTTCTTCCTTCATAATCTATCATCACATTTAACAAGCCATCATTGGTTGTTAATTCATTAGGCAACTGAAATTTCACATATGCTAAGCCTTCATTGTCGCTTGTTAATTTACTTTCAGTCAATTTTTGCCCGTTTAATTGCACTATATATTTCACACCATAATTTGATAATGGTTGATTTTCTAAGGTTTGTAAATCTACTTTACTCACTACTTCATCTCCTGGTCCGTAAGCTTTTTTAAGAAACTCCATTTTCATTTTTAAGCGAGGCAACACTACTTTTTGCACCTGAATTTCTTTCTCAAAAAAATCATTAGTATTTTTTTGCCAATTGGTATAAGCTTTCACTTTATAAATTCCGCCCATCACATTTTCATCCAATAAAAAATCAGCATTGGTTTTACCCTTATGAGCAATTAATTGATGTTTTTGAGCTACATTTCCTTTGGGATCGATAAGTTCTACATACAAAATATCACTTTTATCGGAAGCTTTCATATCAGTAGCATTTCTGATAAAAGCACTCAGCCAAATAGTTTCTCCGGGTTTATACAGAGGTTTATCTAATTGTACATATACCCTGTCTTCAGGAAAACTTTGATTGTAATTGCTTAATTTTTCTTTTAAAGAAGATAAAAATTCATTCATTTTTAAATCTCCATTTACTGAAATAGATATGAATGAACCTAAAGCTGCAAAAGCAACGATAGCTATCATCATATTTTTAACGGATTTAATTTTTAGATTTTGCATAACGATATATTTTTAGTTGTTTTTAAATGATTTTCCCTTTGGATGCATCAAAAAAATATATTCCATAAATAATAAATTGTATTTTTGAATCATGGTATATTTAAAGCACCTTGTTATCTTAATTTTATTATTGGCTACAAAATCTATTTCAGCTCAGGAAATTAATTTGAGTAAGCTTGCTATTGCTTCTGCTGAGCATAGTAAACAAGCTGCATTTTTTTTGACTCAAAATTTAACTGAGGAAAATGCTGCTGCTGATTTATTAAAAAATTATAATGAAGCACTTATAGCTTGCGAAAAAGCATTAATTTATAGTGATAGTGCTATTAACAATATAACTGATAGTTCTTTTTCTGAAAAAGTAGCTTTATTAGCAATGAAAAATGCAAAAAACAATCAGGAAAAGGCAATAGCTATTTTAGATGAACTTATTGCTCTAAGTGAAACCGAAATTGATTTATACTCTCCAAAAGAAGCTACTTTATTAATTAACAATGCTGTTTTAGATGCTTATAAAGCTTCTTTAGAATTAGGTAATGGAATAATAGTTGTAGCAAAAACTCCAACTATAAAAAAAGACAAACCAGCTGAAATTGAACCTGAAAAAACTCCTGATTTAATCTATAGAGTACAAATGGGCTTATTTAAACAAAAAATTGATACAGATTATTTTGGAACAGAAAACGAATTAAAATTTGAAAAAGTTAAAGAAGGAGTTTGGCGTTACTATATGGGAGATTTCCTTACCTATAAATCGGCTAAAGAAATAGAAAAAGTAGTGAAAGAAAAAGGTTACGATGCTTTTTTAATTGCTTTTTATAAGGGAAAGAAAATTAGTGTTACTGAAGCTATTAAATTAGAAAAATAAGTTATTAACATGGACTTTTTATATAGAAATGTTATTGGTAACTTCGTAGCTTATCTCAAATAAATTTATAAAAAATAAAAAAACTTACAATTTATGGCACTTAGTATTAAAGGAAAATTAGCACAAATTTTAAACCTAGAATCGGGAACAAGTAAAGCAGGAAAAGAATGGAAAAAACAAAGTTTTGTTATTGATACGGGCGATCAATACAATCCTCATGTTTGCTTTAGCTTATTTGGAGAAGACAAGTTAAGTATGTTATCTAACTTTAATATTGGTCAAGAAATAGAAGTTAGTTTTAACCTTTCTTCAAGAGAATTTAATGGTAAATGGTATCACAATTTAGATGCTTGGAGAATTAATGCAGCTGATAATGCTGCTCCTCAAAATGGTGTTCAGGCTGCTGTAGCAGCACCATCTATTGAAGATATGCCATCAGATGAAAATGATGATTTACCATTCTAAATAAAGATATATTTTAACACTATTAACCGACAATAAAATTTAAAGACAAAGGGCTACTTTTAAAAGTAAGACCTTTTTTTCATATTCTTTGCGTGCCTAAACCCAAAGTTATGGGTACCATAAGATATTGAAAAAAAGTTTGTCGGTCAGCCGGATTTTCAAACAACTAATTGATTTTATTCCGAAGAACAAATTTGATTTACTTGCCAAAAAACGTCAAACAGATCGATATTACAAGGCATTTCCTGCATGGATACAACTGGTAACGATGCTTTTTGGGGTTT
>JAVVER010000055.1:0-21326 GCA_032251145.1 Vicingaceae bacterium
ATTAGCTTTTTCCGTGATTTTACTTAGACAACTTTAAACAACTTCAAGGATAAAACCACTAGTATGCAACTTTTTATACTTTTTTAAAACCTTGAAGGTCTTGATTGGAAAAGTTATCTTAATATAACTAGGGGTGAGTTGAAATAAGTTGAGTTTTGAAAATACATGCTCTTTTTCTTGATAAAAAGAGCCAAAAATCAAGAACAAACGCCAAATCCTTTGTAATCTTTACCCACATGCCCTCGCATTTCCTGGTCCGATTACTCCGGATTTCGCACCGTTTGTTCGATTGCCCTCGCACGGGTACTTTAGTATTAGAAATTAGGGTGAGTTAGATAGAAAATTTTATATAAGAGAGGAATTTTTAAAATGATCAACACAAATTACAGTTCAATTTCATTAATTATCACAAACTCTCCCCTGAACCCTCTCTTGGAAGAGAGGGGAAAAGTTATCGCAAGATAACTTGGGGTGAGTTGAAATTGTTTTTTACCAACATATTATAAACTTGATAAAACATCTTTGATATTTTTTTGTGTTCATTTTTTCTATTTCTATCAATGAATTGGTGTAATCCGTGGTAATTTGTGTTGAGAAATTTATTGAAGGTAGGATTGTTTTTAAAATTCAATATTTAGTTGTTGTAACACCATTCTGAGGCTGATTAAGAGTTTTTGTTTTTCTTCGTTTTCTTCCATATCTATATTTTCTTCTACATCAAAAATCAAGTCATTTACTTCATCTTCACTAAAGGTAGCATCAAAGTTTTCTATTACGGTTAACACTTCTAAACAAATAGTAAAATCTCCATTTACAGCTTCTTGCACTAAGTAACTTAAATGATTACTTGCATCTAATCCAGATTGCCAAAAAATAGAAATTAAAAAGGCTTTGATAGAAAAATACTTGTCGTTTTCTATGGCATCAATAATTGCTTGAGTGGTATTTTCTGCTTTTAAATCAAACAATAATTCAGTAATAGCTTGCTGAACTTCGCTATCTTTATTTACTAAGTAAACATCTAAAAGTGGCTCAATAGCTTCTGGTTTACCACTTTTTCTGAGTTGTTTTATAGCGGTTAATACTTTTTGGGTGTCGTTTCCTTGTAAATCTTTAATTATATTGTTGAATTTGTTGTCGTTTCTTTTTACAGCCATTAAGTTGAAAGGTTTAAAAAGTTTTTAAGTTTATAAGTTTATGAAGTAAGAAATCCTGAACAAAATTTCGCCATCCACCTCAAGCGGGAGCAATTTTTTGTTCAGGATTGTTTAGTAGCTGATTATTTATTACTTAGTAATAAATTAATCTTCTAACTTTTGCAATGTATTTAGCTAAACGAATTACTTGTTTAGTGTAGCCAAATTCGTTATCGTACCATACATAAAGTACTACATTTTTTTTGTCGTTAGAAACGATAGTTGCATTGCTGTCATAAACAGAGCAACAAATGTTTCCTATAATATCTGTAGATACTAATTCAGGGTCGTTTTCGTATTTAATTTGATTTACTAAACCACCTTGAAGAGCCGCTTTTCTAATTAGTTCGTTTATTTCCTCAACAGAAGTTTCTATTTTAACTTCTAAACTAAGTATGGCTAAAGAACCGTTGGGAGTAGGAACCCTTACTGCATTTGCAGTTAATTTTTCTTTTAAAGAAGGAATTACTTTTGTTACTGCATTTCCTGCACCGGTAGAAGTAATCACCATGTTGATAGCTGCCGAACGACCTCTTCTTGGTTTTTTGTGCATGTTGTCCAACAAATTTTGGTCGTTGGTGTAAGCATGAACCGTTTCTATATGTCCTTTTACAACACCTAATTCATTTTCTACTACATAAAGAATAGGAGAGATGGCATTGGTTGTACAAGAGGCTGCTGAAAAGATGTTTTCATTTTCTAAGTCTAAGGTGTTTTCGTTAATTCCATAAACAACATTAGGCACTTCTTTGCCCGGAGCGGTTAACAATACTTTGTTAATTCCTTTTGCTTGTGTATGTCTAGAAAGTTGTTCTCTATTAGAAAAAACACCAGTATTGTCAATTAATAACGCATCGTTAATTCCATAAGCGGTGTAGTCAACATCTTCAGGGTTGTTTGCTTCAATTAATTTTACAATTTGTCCGTTAATGATAAGAGCTTTGTTTTCTACATCAGCATCTACAGTTCCTGAAAATAATCCGTGTACAGAGTCATTTCTTAATAAAGCAGCTCTTTTAATAATTTCTTCATCAGTTACTTTTCGGGTAACAATAGCTCTTAATCTTAATTGTTGTCCTTTTCCAGCTTGTTTTACCAATTCTCTGGCGGCTAATCTTCCAATTCTTCCGAAACCAAATAATACCACATCTTTAGGTTGTAATTGATGACCATCTGCAGCGATAAAATCTTTTAATTTATCTTTTAAGAAGTCAGTTTGAGAAGTATAATTGGTTTTTTCGTTGTGCCATTCAGCAGCTAATCTGCCAATGTCTATTTTTGATGGAGCAACATCCAAACTTTCTAATTCTTTAGCTAAAGAAGAGCTATCAAAAATATCAACAGGGTTAAAAGCAATACTTTTTGCTTTTGAGTGTAGGTTTAAAACATCAGAGATGCTTTTATCTACCAAAGGGTTTCTAAAAAGTACTAACTCAATAGATTTTTCGTACATTAAATGCCCGATTGAACTAATAAGTTTAACAGCAGCTTTTTCTCTCCTTACATATTCATTTAGATTTTCTTCGTAGGATTTGTTTTTGTCAAGAATTTCCATGATAACTTTTTAATTGATTTTTAAATGTATAACTATATTTTTTTATCCTAAATAGGCTTTAAGTAAGTCGCTTTTTGATGATGTTCTTAATTTTTTGATACCTTTTTCTTTTATCTGACGAACACGCTCACGCGTTAAATTAAAGCTTTCGCCAATTTCATCAAGAGAAAGAGGTTGTTTGCATCCTATGCCAAAAAATAATTCTATTACTGATCTTTCTTTGTCGGTTAATTTGGATAATGACCTGCAAATTTCTTTTTGCAAAGATTCGTACATCAATAAAACATCTGTTCTTGTACCATCAGTATCGGCCAACACATCTAATAAACTTCCTGAATCTTCATCATCTCCAAAAGGAGCATCTACAGATACATGTCTGCCCGAAACTTGGATAGAACCATCAATTTTGTCTATACTAATGTCTAATAAATTGGCAATTTCATCTATAGAAGGTTCTCTTTCAAACTCTTGTTCTAGCTTAGAAAATGCTTTTTTTATTTTGCTTAATGAGCCTACTTGGTTAAGTGGTAAACGTACAATTCTGGATTGTTCGGCTATTGCTTGTAAAATAGACTGACGAATCCACCAAACAGCATAAGAAATAAATTTAAACCCTCTGGTTTCGTCAAAGCGTTGAGCAGCTTTTATTAGTCCTAAATTTCCTTCATTAATTAAATCGGGTAAGGATAAGCCTTGGTTTTGATATTGTTTTGAAACCGACACAACAAATCTTAAATTGGCTTTAACTAATTTTTCTAAAGCAATTTGATCTCCTTCTCTAATCCTTTTAGCTAAATCAACTTCATCTTCAGCAGTTATAAGTCCCTCTCGACCGATTTCTATTAAATACTTGTCTAACGAAGCACTTTCCCTGTTGGTAATAGACTTAGTAATTTTTAATTGTCTCATCGAGATGCTTTTAAAAGTGAATTGATAGGTAGGCAAATTTAGCCCCTTTTTCTCGATTGGAGGGTTTAAAACACTAAAATTTTTAACATTAAATTAATTTTAAAACAATGTTTAAAACAATTTAAATATCTATTTGATTGTTAGTTTGTTGGGTTTTTCAACTTAATACTCCATTCAAAATTAAAAATGGCAACCGTTTCTTTTTGTTCATCTTTACCAACAGATTCCATCCAAAAAGTTTGACCTTCAGCACTTGATATAGTGCTTTGTAGCGCATGGTCTATAATTTTCCCATCATTACAAGTAAAAGTTATTTTTCCTTTGGCTTTTTTAAGAAAAGTACTCTTTTGTTGTGTTACCAGCATAGAAATAGGCTGTTTACTGCTTCTTATTTTTTGAAGTACTAAGGTTCCTGTAGTAAGTTCTGCCGACATGGCTAAAACGGCAAAATAAATAGAACCAAAAGGATTTTGATTAATCCAACGGTGTTTAATGGTTGATGAACAAGCATTATCGGTTATTGATTTTAATCTAACTCCCGCAAAAAATGCACTAGGTAATTTGGCTAAAAGAAAAAGATGAAACTTGAACATATTACAAAAATAACTATTGTTTAGCACTTATTTTATTGAGTTCATCAGCAAAAGATTTGGCAAGAACTCTTCTGCTAAATTTTTCGTAACCCTTGCTATTTACCTTTAAACTGTTAGTTTTATAAGCAGCATAATGATTTTTAATAATTTCTTTAAGCGAGTCAACTTCTTCAAATCCGGTTAACGTTCCGGCTTGAGTCTCTTTTATCACTTTAGCTGCATCACCTTCAGGTTTCCCAATAGCTACAATTGGTCGTTGGGCTCCAATATACTCAAACAATTTACCGGGAATTATGCCATCATTTTTTGGTGTATTATTCAATAACGCTAGCAACAATTGAGAGCTAATCATTTGCTCAATTACTTGGTTGTGAGGCAAACTTCCTACTAAATTTAAGTTGTGTTGAAGTTGATGTTGGTTGATAGATTGAATCACTTCAGCGGCTACCTGACCAATAAATTTTATTTCCAAATCATTTTTAAACTGTTCATCTTCTTGAACAAGTTCAGTAAGTACTTCCCATAAAGCATGTGGGTTCCTATCTTCGTTTACAGACCCCGTATGTGTTAAGGTAAATTTTTTATCCAACACTACATTTTCAACAGCAGTAAAGTCTGCAGGGTCGTAACCGTTTGTAATTACAATGGGAAATCTTCCTGAAATTTCTTTAAAATCATTTGCCCAGCTCCAAGTTACAGTAACTACTTCATTTGCTGTTTTTAATACTTCTTTTTCTAGTTGTTTATGTTTTTTATCTGCCCAGTTGCTAAGTTTAAGTTTGTGGTAAAAATCTATTAAGGTCCAAGGGTCTCTAAAATCTGCCAACCAAGGTATGTTATGTTCTTTAACCACATTTTTTGCAATAAGATGAGTAGAGTGGGGAGGTCCTGTAGAAATTATAGCATCAACTTTATTTTCATTTAAATAGTTAATTAAAAATTTAGAAGAAGGTTTAATCCAAAATTTCCTAGCATCAGGAATAAAAATATTGCCTCTAACCCATAAAGAAAGGTTTTGTAAAAATGAATTTCCTTCGCTAGACTGACTCATTCCTGGCAAAAGAGCTTCGTCTTTTTTCTTTCCCAATAGCTTTTTATATAAGCCAAATGGTTCCCAAATGTTGGTTCTTATGGTTTCAATACCTTCCGGAATTTCTTTTAGTAGTTCTTTATCTTGAATGGCAATTTCTCCGTTTTCTGTAGTGTAGATAACAGGTTCCCAACCATATTCTCTAAGATATTTAGTGGTTTTTACCCAGCGTTGCACTCCGCCACCACCCATGGGAGGCCAATAATAGGTTATGATTAATACTTTTTTCATCTTAGACAAAATTAGTCATTAAATTTCATCAGTTGGTCAGGAGTAAATGTCCATTCTGGAGTTGAAATTTCTGTTTCACAGTCAGCAACTGAATACCAAGGCGATAATGAGCTATTGTTGGGATTTTTTAAAACATGAATATTCTGAGCAGGCATATAGCTTTGTGCCAGCATAAAAACTTTTTCTTTTGTGCTAGGGTTTTCTGCCATATCGATAACAATAACCGCATGTCCTGGAAAACCTCCTTTAATAAATACATCACCAATTTTCATGTCTGATAAGTTTACTTCAATTAATTCTTTACTTAGTGAAGAAGTTCCTGCATACATAAATATGTTATCCATGTATTTTCTAAAACTATTATAAGTGGTATTGTTTTTTGATGAAGTTACCCAAACTACTTTATTTCCTTGTAGCTTAGGATAAAAGCCTTCGCTCCATTTTTTTAAAGAAATAGTAGCTCCATTAGTATAATTAAACTTTATTTGATTAGTTTTACTGGTAGCAAAAAGGTATTCAGCTCTTAGCCGCATAACAGCATCGGCACATTGTTGCAAATCTTTATTTCCAACATCTATATTAATTACTGCAAATTGTGCTGATTGATTATATTTTTCTTCGCCACTGTGCAAATAAACAGTATTGTCTGTTAAGTTTAATGGAAGATGTCTGAGCCAGTCGCTAAAGGAATTTTGAGTGATTTTCGTTCTCTTAAAACCTAATGGTACAGGAATGTTGTTGCACAACGCTTCTTTGTAGTTATATTCATTAAGCCAAGCGTAATTGTATGAAAGAGTATCAGGAACTGAAATATAATTTTCAGCACTATCTATTAAAGTTGAATCTACAACTAACGTATCATTTTTTGTAGTATTATTTTGACAAGAAGCAGTGACAAAGCAGCATAGTGCAACATAAAAAAGGTATGAGTTTTTAGTTGCCAAAGGTTTTTATTTTACAACAATATTGGTAACATAAAAACCTGTGTTTGAAGCGTTGTAAACTGTTTCGTAAATAGAAATGTACAACATTCCTGTAGCGGTTACTTTGCTATTATATTTAGCACCTGCTTTGGTTACTGTTCCGGTATCACCAATTTTAAACACCACATTACCATAAGCTGGACTAGAAGAAGTGCTACTATTTCCATAACTATCTGAACCGCTATTTTTAACAGAGCCATCTGGCTTGTAAGCATTGTTTGATAAACTAGCCAACACCACTTCTCCTGAAGCTGTTATAGAAATGGTTTGGCCTGGTTTTACGACAATGCCCGTTTTTAACCAACCACCATTCTGATTAGAACTGATGTGGGTTGATGCCATTAATTTAAAGGTTTTACTATCGGCAGAACCATCGGTATATAAAATATCAATTTTCTCAATTTTTTCTCTAGGAATAGTTAGGTCACCATATTCGGTTTTTAAACTCACCGTAGAAAAATCATATTTTCCACCCATACTGTATTCGTAATCAATAGTAATAACATCTTTTGTAGAATAAGTATTCCCAACACTATGTACTGCTTTAAGTTCAGATAAAGCAGTAGTTAGAGAATAATCATGATGAATAGCTGTTTCTTCTGTTTCTGCGTAAAGGGCCTCTTCAACAACAGGAATAGCACCTATTTTTAAATTAACCAATTGGTTGTAAGCTTTTTTTCTTTCTTCTTCTGCAGTACTTTGTAGTTGTTTGGCTAAATTAATTATGTTGTTTTTCAAGTTGTTATCTGGATGAATACCTAAAGTAATAGAAGAAACATTTTTTATTGGGATATCTAATTTACCGTAGTCGGTTTCTAATAAAATTTTAGCAACTTTTGTTGTTCCTGTTACGATATTTCCATCTTTTAAAGTAAGGGTAAATTCTGTTTTAGATTGAGCAAAAATAGTGCTTGAAATTAGTAATACTATAATAAATAAGGTTTTTTTCATAATTGATAAAATTTAAAAAATGAAGTTATTTTTTTTCCAATAAAAAAACTATTGGTTGTTGTTTTTTTATATTAAAATCTATGTTTTCAGTAATAGGGTGGTAGCCTTCTGCTTCTACTAAAATGCTGTAATTTTTCTCTGGAGCAACAATCATAACAAATTCACCAGTACTTTGTTTGGCATTATAAATACCTACAATTGCTTTGCTTTCTTCCATTAAAGTCGCTTTTACAGCAATAGATTTGTTTGAAGCTTTGTCATAACCAATTCCTTTTAAAACGGTTAAATTTGTTGGAGGGTCGTTAATAAAAGCTTTGTATAAATCTACACCGCCTAATCCTCCTTCTCTAGTAGAAGATAAGTAAGCATTTTTTCCGTCAGCTGCTAAAACAATTGAAAACTCATCTCTAACAGAATTTATAGGAACACCTAAATTTTCGGGGTTAGACCATGAATCATTAGACGCAGTAGAAACGAATAAGTCAAACCCACCCATATTTTGATGACCTTTACTGCTAAAATATAAGGTTTTCCCATCACTAAAAATAAAAGGATAATCTTCATCAAATTGAGTGTTGATGATTGGCCCTAAATTTTGAGCTTTTCCCCAAGTTCCATCTGGTAATTTTGATGCTTTGTATATATCTTTTCCGCCATAACCACCAGGTCGGTTACTCGAAAAATAAATAGTTGTATTATCAATAGTAATTGAAACTCCTGTTTCATTAAAAGCAGATTTTATTTCTTTTGGAAGTTCTGTAGGTGTTTCCCAATCTTCCAATCCCATTTGAGCAATTTGTAGGTTTCCGGCAACTAAAAATTTATTGTTTCGCTGAAAAAATAGAGTTTGACCGTCAGCCGACATTCCAGCAGCAAGTTCTTGTTGATTGGTATTAATACTATTATTTAACTTTGTAATTGTTGTGTTAGCCTTGTTGAATTTATTTATTTGAAAAATATTATGCGTAAAATTTTCTTTATTAGAAGAAAATAAAAACATTGATGCATCTGCATTTATAAGTGGGGCACAATCATCAAATTCAGAATTTATTGTGCTTCCTAAGTTCTCAACAGAAATGTTTCTTTTGTTTTTTAGAGCTAGTTCTGCATAAGAAATTTGGTTGATGTATCGATTTATATCATCGTTGCTAAGTTCTTTTTCTCCAGCAATTAATTTATAGCCATTATAAAAATTCATAGCTTTTTTAAATTTACTATTGGCATGGGCGGTAGCAGCTTTGTATCTAAATAATTCTAAACTTACAGATGTAGCAGATTGGTTAAAATGTTTTTCGGCTTTTTCGTATTCGTGTAAATTAAAATAACAAATACCCATTTGGTAGTTTAAATTTACATCTGTAGTATCTTTTTTATAATGCTCTTCTAATATGGCTAATGCACCTCTACAATCATTCACCTCAATATTGAATTTTGCTTTAGAGATAGCTTTTTCAACTTCGGGAGAAGAATTTTGACTGTTAGCAGTATTGATGTGTAACAACGATAAGCATATAAATAGAGAGATTTTTGAAATATAATTATTTAGTATAAAATTCATGTTGCTTTTTAAATTGAGCGTAAATATATAAACAATATTGATTACTGAAAATAATACATTCAAAAATAGTGCAATTATTTACATTTAAGCTATTGAATTAGAAATGAAATAAACAGTTTGTTGTTAGTTAAAAATGAGTTATAATTACTATTTAAAGTAGGTAAAACACCTAGAAAAAGTAAACATATAAATAATGAATACTAAAATAGATAAAGAAAAGTATTCCAATAATACTAACTGTTTTAAGTAGAGTGGAGGGTTGCTTTGCTTTAGGAATATCTTTTCCTGTAATAACTAAATAATTAAGTATGGCTAAAATTGGAGAAGATAAAAAAGCGATAGCTGTTGCAAAATCAATTAAGGTTTTCATGTTTGCTGAAAAGAAAGCGATAATAATAATGCTTCCAACAGCTAATAATATTAGCCACAACCAATAAACTGAAGTGGTATTGTTTTGAGTTTTATTAAACAAAATGGCTGAAGTTTCCGCCATAACTCTTGGCTGTGCATCTAAACAAGTTAAGGTGGTACTAAACATGGTGGTTAATGCTGCTACAGCAATAATTAGGTAAGACCACTCACCAATATTGGAAGTATAAATTTCAAGCAATTGTTTGGTAAATTCACTTCCGTTGGGAGAAAGTTCAACGCCCGTTCCGTAAATACTTACAGCTCCTAACCCTAAAAAAGATAAGGCTAATACTAAGGTAGCCCAATAACCTAATTTAAAATCAAACATAATGTCTTTATAACTGATAGATGTATCTTTATTGTGATTCGTTTTTTCGGTAGTCCATATGGAGTGCCAAACAGCAATATCAAAAGGAGCTGGCATCCAACCCATAAGAGCGATTAAAAATAGGATGTGATTTTTATTAGAAAAAGAAAATATTGTTTTTAGTGTTTTATCTTGTTGATAATCTCCAAAAAGTGAAATTAAAAAAGTACTAATGGTAGCTATAGCCAGTAAACTTATAATAAATTTCATACTGGTATCGAGTACTTTATATTTTCCTATTATTAAAAACAAACAACAAACAAAAAGTACAAATGAAGCAATACTCCATATCGGTAAATGTATATGAAAAACTTCCGCCACAATTCCTGCGGTAACTATGGTAACAGCAGATTGTATGATAAACATTCCGAAAAATGTAATGAAGAAAAATAAAATTACCGACCATTTACCTAAATTTTTGTAGCCATGAAGTATGTTGTTCCCTGTTATAGCAGCATAACGAGGACCGTATTCAAAAAAAGGATATTTTAAAATAATAACGATTAAAATTGCCCAAATAAGTTGATATCCGAAATCGGCTCCAGCTCGTGTGGATTGGATAAGATGAGAAACTCCAACAGCAGCTCCAGCATATAGTAATCCAGGTCCAATTTTTTTATGCCAGCTCATTTTTAGAAGTTTAATGGGGACAAAGTAAAATTAATTTTCAAGAATAAAAAAATACTAAGAAATAAAAATAAATGTTTTACATGGCTTATTTTTATAAAAAATAGTTTATTTTAGTTGCAAATTTTAAACACACAAAAAACTATGAAAAAAATTTACACTTTATTTACAATAGCAATTTTAGGTTCAATAGAGGTTTCTGCTCAATGTAATGGCAGGTATCAAACCAATATTTATACTACTGTAGATGTAACTACCGTACAATATGGTAGCAATATGAATTTAAATAATAATGTGATTGATTTGTTTATGGATATTTATCAGCCACAAGGAGATACTGCAACATCTAGACCTTTAGTTATTTTAGCTCATGGAGGTTCTTTTTCAGCAGGATCAAGAACATCGCCTGAATTAGTTCATTTTGCTACAGAATTAGCTAAAAAAGGATATGTTTGTGCCTCTATAAGTTATAGATTAGCTCCTAGTGCTTTTTCATTAATAGCCGAAGAAACAACTTTTAAGGTTGTATTTGGAGCAATTCAAGATGGAAAAGCTGCAATTCGTTATTTTAGAGCTGATGCTGCCAATGCTAATCTTTATAAAATTGACGATGAACAAATTTTTATTGGAGGAACATCTGCCGGAGGCATTTTAGCCTTCAACCTTGTTTATGGTGATGATGTAAATAAATTATCTACTCAGTGGCAAACTTGGTTGGGAGAGATTGGTGGATTAGAAGGAAGTAGTGGTAATCCTGGGTATTGCTCTAGAGCTGCTGGTACTTTTGGTTTTGCTGGTGGTGTAGCCGATACTGCATGGATAAATGGAGATGATGTACCTTTGTATGCTTGTCATACTTTTGGTGACCAAACTGTTTTATATAATTTTGGTCGGCCATTAAATGGTTTTACACCTGTTAACCTTTATGGTAGCGGACCAATAAATACGAGAATGGATGGACAAGCTATTTATAATCATTTAGATCCATATACAGGAAGTGACCACCCACCATTTGCTAACTCTGCACCAATTTTAGATACTACCAATACTAACTTAACTGCTTTTTTATATAATATTTTAGATTGCAACCCTAACAACCTTAAAAATCCTAATCAGAAAGATTGTAGCACATTTGTAGGAGTTAATGAATTTGCTAAACAGAATATTGAATTGTTGGTTTACCCAAATCCTGCAGTTGAATTTATTACTATTGATTTAAAAGAAATGAATTCAGCTAATAATGTAGTTACCATTACAAATACTTTGGGTCAGGTTTTATTTACTCAAACAGCTAATGAAAATATGTTAAAAGTAAATGTAAGTGCATTTCCAAATGGAGCTTACATTGTTAATGTAAATGGAGTATCGCAACTATTTATTAAGAAATAAATTAAGATTTTTAAAGATAAAGAGCATTATTTTAACTTTATAAATGAACAAAAAAAGTAGTTAATATTTTACTTTAAATTTTAATCACGATAATTAGAATATCGTCAATTTGTTCATTGTCGCCTTTCCATGCATTAAAATCAGTTAAAAGTATCTCTTTTTGCTTAGCAGGGCTTTCTTGGTGAATGGCTAGGAATTTATCCTTAAGGTTTTTATTCATCAGTTTTTTTCCTTTAGGTCCACCAAATTGGTCGGGGTAACCATCAGAAAATAAATAGAAAACATCTCCTTTTTGTAATGGAATAGTATGTAAGTCGTAAGCAAAATCGTTTGGAGCACTACCACCAATTGGTTGTCGAGAACCTTTAAGCTCAAACAATTCATTATTTCTTATATAAACCAACGGACGAAAAGCTCCGGAATACGTTAAGGTATTGGTTTCATAATCGATACAAGTTAAAGCGATGTCCATACCATCTTTACTTTCGCTATCCTTATCATCTTGCTTTAGTGCTTTTTTAATGGAATTATTAAGTTCTTTAAGGATAGTATCTGGCTCAGTAGTTTTATTTTCTAACACAATTTGATTCAAATTATTGATGCCTATCATACTCATAAAAGCTCCCGGAACTCCATGTCCGGTACAATCTGCCGCAGCAAGAATAATCTTTTTACCCATTTTTTCAAACCAATAGAAATCACCACTTACCACATCTTTAGGTACAAATAAAATAGAGATAAAATCTATTATTTTTTCCAGTTTAGTGGCTTTAGGCAAAATGGCTTCTTGAATTTTTTTAGCGTAATTGATACTGTCGGTAATGTTTTTATTAGCGACCTCAATAATTTTCTTTTGGGTTTCTAACTTAGAATTTACTTGCTCTACTTTTTCTTTCTCCTCACGCAGCTCTTTGGTTCTTTCATCTACTTTTTGCGTTAGAATTTGTTGTTCTTTTTTAAGTTTTTTGGTGCGGTAATCCATTATAAAATAAAAACTTAAAAGAACAGTAAAAACAGCTATTACATAAAACCAAGTAGTTTGCCACCAAGGTGGAGTTATTGAAAAAGAAAAAGTTAGCGGTTCATCTATCCAAACGCCATCGGCATTTTTGGCTTTAAGCATAAAGATATAATCTCCAGGAGGAATAGCGGTATAAACTGCTTTTTGGTCGGTGGTTGTTGGCAGCCAATTATTGTCTAATCCATCCAATTTATATTGATAAACCACTTGCTCAGGATTGGTTAATGAAACGCCAACATATTCAAAAATAAGGTTGTTGTCTTTGTAATTCAAAGAAAGGTTTACAGGAAGGTTGTTGGTGGTTTCGCCAAAAGTACTCCAATCTACATCAATAAAATTAAGTTTAATGTTGTTGAGCGATAGGATAGGAGGGAGTTCATTTTTTAAATCATCGTTTTTGTTGTAGATAAACAAACCGTCAATTGTTCCAAATAGCAACTCATTATCGTTTAGTACTTCAACTGCATTTAAGTTACATTCCACACCATTAAATCCTTTGTTTTTAGAGTAGTTGTTTATTTCCGGAGTTTTAGTGCTGTCACTCAATGCTTCGTAAACACTTATTATAGCAATTTTGTCTACACCTTTATTGGTGCCTGTCCATACATTATTATTCTTGTCTTTTTTAAGAAAATATACATTTTCGGAAGAAAGGTGTTGTTCATTGCTTATTTTAAAAACTACTTTATTTCCATCATAAATATAGACACCATCATTGGTTCCTATCCAAAGTAAATCATTATCTGTAACAAAACTTCTGGCTCTGGTGCAGTTTAATCCTTGACCATTTCCAATAAATTCATAGTTATTATCAGATAGCTTGTAAATACCATTCTCAGAAGCAATGTAAAGTTGTTTTTTATATTCACTAATGTTATAAACGGAAGCTTTTGGAGCATTTTTTACTGAACTTAAAGTATCATTTTTAAATTGATATAAACCACTTTTCCCACCAAAATAGATGTTGTTTCCTGATTGAAAGGAAGTATATATATCTTCATTAATTACATTTATTTCTGCAATGTTGGTTGTTGGCAAAAACTTATTGTCCTTTAATTTAAACAAGCCTTTATTAGTACCTAAATAAATAGTGTTTTCAATTGAAACAATATGATAAATGTAATTGAATTGATTTTTTTCATCGAAAAGTAAAGTGTTTGTAACCTTGTTTTTTTCAATAATTTGCAAAGCTAAACGATTGGCTACATAAATTTTATTATCATGCAAATAAACAGCATTAATATAATTATTTAATAGCCCTGAGTGTTGGTTGTAATAGCTAAAATTAGGAATGTATTTTACTAATCCAGAGCCAATAGTACCTAACCATAAGTTGTTTTCTTTGTCATTAAATACACACCAAACTCTTTTGTAATCAAATCCATTTTCAGGAGCAAAAAGCGAAAAGGAATAATTATCTAAATTAACAAAGTATAATCTTGTATTTAGAGCTCCAAGAACCAAATGATTGTTATGGATTACTGCTGAAGTAAAAGTAAGGAACAGTCCATCAACGCTTGGTATTTCGAGGTCGGTTAAGTTGTTATTTTTAATTAGATATAGGCCATCTATTGTACCGATAAAAATATCTTTGTTTTTTCCTTCAATTATGGTTTTGATATAATTCTTTTTTAAATCGCTATTTTCTTGATTGTAAACAGTTATCTTTTCATCTTTATCTACTTTAAATACTCCGTCTTTTTGAGTTCCTATCCAAATATTTTTTTGAGAATCAATATAAATGGTGGTTATCCAAGCTTTGTCTAACACCAAGTGATTAAAATCTTTTTTGATGATGGAATCTGTTTGTTGGTCGTAAATGTAAAGTCCTTTAGCACTACCAAAGTAATTGGTATTTTGATTAGAGTAGCCAACATAAAAAGGAATATCTTTAAGGTAATTCTTTTCTACTTCATTTAGGTTTTTATTGATTTTGCTTACTCCAGAATTGGTAGCACACCAAACCTGTTCTTTTAAATCTATTGATACTGAAAAAACGACATTATTTGATAATCCTTGCTTTTCCTTAAAACTTTTAAATTCATTTCCGTTAAAAATACCTAAACCTCCTCCGTTTGTTCCAAAAAGCAGAAAACCACTTTTTGTTTGAGTGATAGATAGGATATCAGCTTGTTCCAAACCATCTTCCACATTATAATTTAAAAAATTATAGGTTTGAGCATTCCCAATGTTGGTTAAGCATAAACTGAAAATTAGGAGTATAAGAAAGCGTTGCATAATGAAAATAAAAGAGCGTTATTCCGTCAAGTTATGGTTGAAAAGAATAACGCTCTTAAAGAGTTTATAATTAATTAAATTATTGTTTAATTATTTTTTTAATAAATACTTTATTGTCTAATTGAATTTGCATAAAGTAAATTCCGTTAGCAAGATGGGCTAAATTTAATGTTAGGTTAGAATTACCCTTCTGAACAACATGTTGCTTTTCAATAAGTGTAGCACCTGTATAGCTCATAATTCTTAATGCAGCTTTTCCATCATTTTCAGCAGTAAAGATAACATTTACATTGCTGTTTGTTGGATTAGGCATTAATTCAATAGAAAGGTCATTTTGCTCAAAGATATTGATTCCTGTAACCAAATTAGTATCCAATATAAAAATCCCTACACTATCAATATAAAAGTTTAGCGAATCGAAATTATTATTAGTAACTGTAACATTTACCATGTACATAGAATCGTTTGGTAATCCTGGTATTTCTGCAATAATTTCGAAGTTGGCACCAACATTTAACCCTGTAAAAGTATAACCACCGCTAGGGTCTGTTGTTGCAATTCCAACTGCTCCACCCGGAGATTGATTAACGGTAATGTCAATTCCAGGAATTGGATCTCCAAGTGCTTTGTCATTTAGACCATATCCTTTTCTTAAGGTACCAAAACCGTTTAACTCATAAACAAAACCACTAATAACACCATTACCTGTTTGAGGTACGGTTGGTATTAAAGTAATGTCTTTACCTGTTAAAGTTGGGTTGGAACATGATAAGTTAAATACCCAAGCACTATCCCATTTACTGTGGTCGTTAGGAGAACCATAATAAGTACTTATTGTATTCGGCATATTAGTAGTACTTCTAATAATAAATGATTCTTCTGGTAAGTAATCGAACAAATAGTTTCCAGTTAAATCAGTAACGGTAGAATCAAACAAAGTAAATTGTCCTTGAGATTTTATTTTATAAAGGTATAGCGTAGTGTTTGATGCAGGTACAGAATTTATATCATGTACAATACCTGAGATAGAAATTTGGCAATCGCAATATAAATCTTGTGTAACAGTTGCCGAAGTATTCCCTGCATAAGTTAAAGCACCTTCGCTAATTGAAGGAGTGTAAATTGTATCTGACATAGTTACATAAAATGTGTTTATGTTTTCAATAGTAAAAAATATCCCGGGAGTACTGTCGGCACAAGAAAGTAATAAGTTTTTGTCCGTTTTAAATATAAATATCCCTTCAGGACTTTGAAAACTATTTAATCGGTTATTTATTACCACAAATCCACCATCTTCTGTTGAGCTAAAACCTCTTAGCCATTCTGTGTTAGTGGTAGTATCAAAAATACGATGAGAAGAAATTACTATACCATTTTTATCGATTTTTACTAACCAATTGTATGGGTTATTGGGGTCTTCGTAACTTAAAACAACATTATCATTATTATCTTTTTCAACGCTTGTTACATAAATACCGTCAGCAGGTAAAGTGTATTTTCTAGAATAATTAATGTTCCCTGTATATTGATTAAAGTTGATAAGAACCAAGTTTTCTGCTTCAGCTTGTCCATCCATAACACTAGCTACTAATATAGCATTTCCATCTTGTAAAGGTAGAATTTCATGAACAGATTTGTATTCAGTAGGGTTAATGGTGTCGTTACCTGGTTGGTTTACTATATTGATTGATTTATTCCAAATAATGCTACCACTAGTATCTGTTTTAAAAAATCTATAAAACTGATCATTTGGCGACCAGGATTTAGCAGCAAAAATATAATCTCCATCATTAGCTATTGTTCCAGCACTAATATGTAGTTCGTTGGTATCTGAACCAAGGTAAGCGAATTTCTTAGACCAAATTAAATTACCGTTTCCGTCAATTTTAGTAATAAAACTCTCGTAGGTAGAAGGTGTGCTTATATAGTCTTCTGAAGACCCAAAAAATACAACATTATTATTAGCCTCATCAGCAAAAACACCTCTAATATCGGAAGTAACAGAATCTATTAGAATATGTTTATTCCAAAGAACACTTCCTGTTTGGCTGACAGAAAAAACAAAAGCATGAGCAGTATAGTTTGAATCTTCAATAGCAGAAACAACAATGGAATTATTTCCAAGTTTTGTTGTTGATTTAACGCCATAAGGGTATCCTTGAACAGATAGAGGGTCAAAATGGTAAATGGTATCGGAAACACTAGTGCCATCAAAATTTCTTTTTAGAAATAAATATTTTGGTTCATAAGAAGCATCATCATAAAAGTTAATAATGTTAAAACCATTATTGTTTTTTAAATCAACAATATGAAAATTTTCATAAAAAGGAATTGGACTTCCGAAGCTATTTTTAACAATGGTACTATCTGCAAAAGTGATAGCGTTTGGTCTTTGCCCAAAAGAAAAAAGTGTGACAAATACTAATAGTAAAGCAATAAATAATTGTTTCATAGTTGTTTAGTTAGGATTAGGCAACAAATATATTAAATAATATAGATGTTTTTTGCAAAAGAATAGAAAATCAGCAGAAAAAAACAAAGTTATTTCCATTCTAGCGTGTTGAAAATCTGCTCAATGTCTTTTTTTATGAATGTTAAGACAGGTTGTATAGAATCTTGATTGGGGACATTATTGAAATACAAAGAGCCTCTTATAAAATGGTTGTTACTATCCGTTAAATGAAATTGGTAAGAAGAAGCAGTATTACCTTCAATTTTATAAACTAAGCCATAAACGTTTCTTTCTGGGAAAGAAATGGTGTTTTGTTCAATATCAAATGCTTTTACGGTATGTTTAAAAGCCAATGTTCTGGAGTCTTCTAAATAATCGTTAATGTTATTATTTACAGGTTTATAACTCATGTAAATACTTGCGTTTAAATTAATAAAATTAATATCGAACCAACAAGGGGTTTCCGTTTGGTTGGGGTTACGGGTTATGTTGGTATAAATAGGAATTTCAAACTGAAAAGGGCAGTCTAAATCTGTTGCTTGATATTCTTTTTCGGGTAAATCTATTCTAAAATAACCAGTAGGTTTTGGTGTATAATTATCTGATTCGCAACTTGCAAAAAAAATAGTAATTAGAAGAAGTAATATTGTGTTTTTCATTTTTCAATTTTCAATTCGTTGCGATGAGCTTCACTCATACGCTATATAAATTACGCTCCTTCGGAGCTTTGTTGTTAATTGTTACAAATTAATTTCCCCTTTAAAAACCATTTCGGCAGGACCAATCAGCCAAATGTCAATAAATTTATGGTTGTCTCTTTTAAAAGCTACTTTTAATTGACCACCTTCTGTTGCAACATTAATTTTTGAAGCTCCCAAGTTGTTTTTATGTGCAACACTTAGTGCAGCAGCAGTTACACCTGTTCCACAAGATAGGGTTTCGTCTTCTACACCTCTTTCGTAAGTTCTAATTCTTAATGTATTATTGTCTTCATGACAGATAAAATTAACGTTAGTACCTTCGGCTTTAAATCTTTCCGAATATCTTATTTCAGCTCCTTTTTGTGGGACATCAATTTTATCAATTTCTGTGGTTTCTACAATGTAATGAGGCGATCCGGTATTGATAAAATAGTAATCTGAGCCATTTTCAATATCTTCAACATCATGCATTTTTAGGCTCACTTCATTGTCTTTATTTATCCATGCTTCATGTTCTCCATCGGTAGAAAGAAAAAATGCCTGACTTTCAATAATTCCTAAAAATTTAGCGAAAGCAACGGCACATCTGCTTCCGTTTCCGCAAAAGCTTTGCGAGCCATCAGCATTAAAATAAATCATGTTAAAATCTAATTCATCATGGTTTTCTATTAAAATGAGCCCATCAGCTCCAACACCAAATTTTCGATTGCACAATTGTTGAACAAGAGCAATATAATCCTTGTCAAAAATTTGATTTCTGTTGTCTATCATCACAAAATCGTTGCCTGTACCTTGGTATTTATAAAAAGTTATGGTTTTCAATTTATTAATAAAGATTTGATATTTGTTGATGTAAAATTCAAAGTTAGTCCAATTTATATCGTCTGGAAGACTTTTTTTCTGAAAGTTTTCTTTTTTCGTTTAGCCGTTGTTGTTTGGAGGCTTTAGAGGGTTTAATTTTCTTTCTGGCAACTTTTGGAGTTAATGCTTTTTCTATCAAGGTTAAAAAACGTTCAATTGCTATTTCTTTGTTTTTAAGTTGGCTTCTGGTAGTATCTGCTTGTAGCCTAAATATTCCAAGATTGTTTATTCTGTTTTTAAGTTTGTCTAAAATGAGTTGTTTTTGTTCATCAGAAAGTACTTGAGAGTTTTCTACATTAAACAGCAACTCAACTTTGGTGGAAACTTTATTAACATGTTGTCCGCCCGCACCACCACTTCTGCTAGTGGTAAATGTTAGTTCTTTTATGAGAGCTGTTTTGTCCATTATTAATTTTCTATCTCAAGCTTAAAGCCAACACCATGAATGTTGGTGATGGTTATTTTTTTGTCATCGCTAAGGTATTTTCTTAGTTTAGAAATAAACACATCCATGCTTCTGCCGCTAAAATAATCGTCATTTCCCCAAATGTTTTTCAATATCATTTCTCTGGGAGCAATATCGTTTTTATGTTTACACAAATAACTCAATATTTTAGTTTCTTTTTTGGTTAAGCTTCTTTCGCTATTTTTATGTTTAAGGAGTTGATTTTTAATATCTAATTCGTAATCGCCAATAAGGTAAGCGTTTACTTCCTCTTCATCTTCTTTTGATAGTAAATTAGAGCGTCTTAAAACGGCTTCTAATCTTAAAACAAACTCTTGGAAATCGAATGGTTTGGTAATATAATCATCGGCACCAACGGTAAAACCTCTAACTTTATCGGGTTGTAACGATTTAGCGGTTAAAAAAATAATAGGGATTTCAGGATTAATATCTCTGATGGTTTCAGCAACTTCAAAACCACCTTTTTTAGGCATCATCACATCTAAAATACAAGCATCAAAATTATTGTTTACAAAAGTTTTTAGTGCTTGTTCGCCATCAATACACAAGGTAACTTCATAGCCCATTGCTTTAAGATTATCTTGAACAACAAAACCTAAATTGGTATCATCTTCAGCTAATAAAATGTGTAGTTTTTTTGTTGTACTCATTATATTTTTGTTTTTTATAAATATCTAATCTCCAATTTTTAATATCTAATTTTTAAGCGGCAATTTAATAATAAATGTAGAACCTTCATTCTTTTTACTCACTAATCTTACGCTTCCATTATAAAACTCAACAATGGTTTTTACATAATTTAACCCTAAACCAAATCCTTTAATATTATGTATATTTCCTGTTGGTTCTCTGTAAAATTTCTCAAAAATATGCTTTTGTGCTTCATCAGAAATGCCTACACCATTATCTCTTATACTAATTTCTATCCCATTTTTATAAGGAGAAGTACTTATGGTTATAGTCGGATTTTCAGGTGAATATTTTATAGCATTATCAATAAGGTTGTATAAAATATTAGAAATATGTACTTTATCTCCATGAAAAATATGTTCAGGAGCTTTTAACTGAGCTGTAATTCGTCCTCCCTGCTGACTAACAAGCAACTCAAAGCTTTTTATAGAGTTTTCTATTAATTCATGCAAATCTATCGGTTCATTTTCAAGCTTAAGTTTATCTCTTTCAATAGTAGCCAGCTGAAGCACTTTATCTACTTGGTTTTTCAATCTATTATTTTCGTCTTGAATAATTTTAGCATAATTTTTTAGGCGGTCGGGTTGTTGGGTTATATCAGGACTAAGTAACACCTCTGCCGAGAGTGATATAGTAGAGATGGGGGTTTTAAATTCGTGTGTAATATTATTGATGAAATCGTTTTTAATTTCGGACAATCGTTTTTGTTTGAGTATAATGTTAATAGTATAAGAGAAGAAAATAATAATGATTAAAATTATAGACGAGCTAAATATCCAAATGCCCATTTTATTTAGGATGTATGCATTTTTAGTTGGAAAATAAACACCAAAATAATGTCCGTCTTTATCCCATTTTATTTCTGATGAAGCAACTTGAAGCTCATCTTTTTCAGCATCTTGCACCGAAATGTAATTACCAAAAACAATAGAATCGGTAAAACAATCGTAAATTACATATTCAAAATCTAGCGTGAGGTTTCGGTTGGTAAAATGTTTTCTTAATAAGGTTTCTAAAAGGTAAGGATGAACAGTATC
>JAVVER010000056.1:0-20780 GCA_032251145.1 Vicingaceae bacterium
TTTTGTTGCTAACAAAGAATTGTGAAAGGTTTCGAACACTTATGGCGTGGACGCTGGCGGGAGCGGTGTTTCCAATTTATAGAAACAAACCAACCCGTTCATTTACGTCATTCTCGAAATTTTGGAGTGCAACGGAAAAATTATCGGGAATCTTTTTAATGACAACTACGGACTTTTTTACAGTTTTTAAAAGTAGTCTTTTATTATTTATCACTTTACCACCAGCGTGGACGCTGGCGGCAGCGGGGAGCATCTACTCGATTACAAGCTGTTTTTTTTATTTCTGTTTCAAAAAGTCTTTTAATTTAATTGTTGTCAGATTCAGCCCTTTTGATTTGATTTGCAACCCATTGTCAGATGTCAACATTATAGGGTTTTCATCTGTATATTTTAATGCTACTGATAAAATAAAGTTGTCAGGAGACCTTTTGTTAAAATCATTTGGCAACAAGCTCAAGTCGGCAGTCTCCATCTTAATTTTTCTTGTATCGATACTGTTATTAATATTTCTTAATGCAGTTTGGACATTTTTTGTTTGTTTATCTGTCAATTTCGCAGACACCTTTAAATTGTCTAATTCGTCAATGACCTTTGCTGATAATACAATTTGATATTGCTTGTCAACTTTTGAAATTATGTCTGGAAAATCAACAAACACATTTGTGTCTATGATGTAAATATTTTCCTTGCCTTTAATTATCTCCTTTTTTGGTTTATCAAATTTTGAAAGGTCAATTTTACCAATCACTTTCACTCCTGGATTGATTATTGACTTAGCTTTATTTAATATTTCTTTTTCAATATAATTTGAAGTCCATAAGTTATTCCATTCTTCTTCGTTGCCATTTTTGGCATTTTTTGAAGGATGTAGCAAGACATTATCATATTTATATTCTGAATAATATTTTTCAAAATAACTACGTGTTTTACCCCGCCCTAAAAGAATAATGTTTTTGGCTTTACCAAGTGCTTCAGAATTTTCTGATTTTGTTTCGAGAATAGTTTTTTCTAATTCATCAACCTTTAACTTAGATAATAATTTGTTGCTTACATTTATAAAACCAATCCCTTTGGTCAGAAGTAAATCAAAGAACATCACTTTTGGGTTTTTATAATCTGCTCTAATTTGTTCTTCATTCAATCCAAGTGATGTAGTAACTAAATTGCCACAGCAGTTATCTTGAAAAAATTCGTAATGTGAATTTTTGCAGAAAGCGACTCCATTAGCACCTTTTGGATAAGGATCTTGACCTACTATTAAAAAATCAATTGTTTGTTTCTGTTTTATTAGGTCTTGATATTGCTCAACAAATGAGGGGTTATTATGTCCAGAATTATACTCCATAATACTTTTCTAATTCTTCAAGTGGATAAATGTAAATCGTTGAAAACCCACCAAAGTCCGGAGTTGAAGAGTGAATGTTAAACCCTAATTTATTGAGATCCTGTCCTTCACTACCATTTGCGTTATTGTTGTTAGGTTCAATATTGTGTTTCTTTTTAAATGTCCAAACAGACATAAAATCTACTCCATCTATTTTGTAATGTCCGTTGCTAATGTATTCTTTACTGTTTTTATCAAAGTTTGCCATCTTATTTATGTTTTTATTAATTGCTTACCAACACCCAGCTATACGCTATTTAACAATTCTATAGCGTTTATTTTCCATACATAGGAGGTGTTTTTTGTTTTTGTTAAAAATTACTTTCCAAATATACAATTAATATGTAAACCCAAGCCTATGTTTTCAAAATACCATACAATTGTTCCAACTCTTGTTTTTTATCCAAATAACCCAAATTATCGTAAGTAAATACCAGGTGTTGAATTAAGCGTTGAATAATGGTAAGATTGTCGCAAGGTATGTAATAACTCGCTTTTGGACTTAATTTTAGTTGAGCTAAAAAATTATCAATATCGTATTTGCTAAAAATGGTTCCTTTGTTAAACAGATTGATGTAGAACAATATATCGTTAGGTTTTTCGGAGTAGGCTAGTACAAAATGTGCTGGAACATTTACACCGAAAATTGGTATGTTTAATGATTTGCAGACAGAGATATACAAAATTCCTAACGTAATGGGATTTCCTGATTTGGATTCTACCACATTATTAATAAAGGAATTTTTAGGTGAGTTAATGTTTTTGGTGTTTCCATGAAAGCCATGAATTTCAAAAAAAATTCTATTCAACACATTTACTTGTTCTAACGCAGTAAGATTTTCATTTAATTCTAACCAAGTATCTTGTTTTAACTGATTAATGGTTTTATGAATTAATTCCTCATCAATATCAGGGTATTGGTATTTAGCGACAATAATAGCACCTTGAATTAAATCTTGTTCAGGAGCATTTTTCCAATCGGTGAGGGCTTTTTTTACCTCTTCAAACTGTAAATGATGGATGATGTTTTCTATTCTTTCTTGGCGAAGCACATCTAAAGAGGTTTCCCAAGCATCTTCCAAATAAGGAATAACATCATTTCCTATAGAAATAATTTTATTTTTGATTTCATCAAAAACAGCATTATCTGGGTCGTCCAATAATTCTATTAGTGCTTTTAACTCTTTGTCTGACATGTTTCAAATTTACGTCAGCACTTAAAGTTTGTGAGTTGATTAAACAATAACTTATTAACTCAATTCTGTTAATTTGGATAAAGTAAGCTCTATTAGCTTTTTAAGAGCAGGTTTGTAATCCTTACTAAACTCTTTTGCAAATCTGTTAGCAACAGCTACACAAACAGTGCAGGAGTTATGTCCCATTGCTCTAGATAGTCCGTAAAGTGCTGAAGTTTCCATTTCAAAATTTACAATTTGGTGGTTATTGTAGTTGAATTGGTTTAATTTTTCATTTAATTGTTTTTCTTTTAGTGGAATTCTAAGCATTCTGCCTTGCGGACCATAAAAACCAGGGGCAGTAGCTGTAATTCCAACATGGCAATCGTTCTTAAACAAATCTAACAGTTTGTCTGATGCTTTTACAAAATAAGGCTGAGCAAAAGTTTTTGCATAGTTGGTTTGCTTGTAAAAAGCGGTTAGCAGTTGGTTTTCTTCTTCAGTGTGTTCAAATTCATAAAAGTTCATTAATCCATCCAATCCAAGACCAAAAGAGGAAGCCAAAAAACTATTTACAGGAATTTCTTTTTGCATGGCCCCACAAGTTCCTATTCTTATAATGTTCAAGGATTTTTTCTCCGTTTTTATGGTTCGGTTTTCTAAGTCTATGTTTACTAAAGCATCCAATTCATTTAAAACAATATCAATGTTGTCCGTTCCCATCCCTGTTGACATTACTGTAATCGGTGTATTGTTAAGTACGCCAGTATGGGTAACAATTTCTCTGTTGCTTACTTTGTGGTCTATTCTGTCAAAATAATTGGAAATGACTTCAACTCTTCCAGGGTCGCCAACAACAATAACATTATTGGCTAATTGTTCTGGATGAAGTTTTAGATGATAAATACTATTGTCTGATTGTAAAACTAATTCTGAAGGTTCTATTTTATGCATATCGGTAAGCTTTAAAAAGTGAAGTTGTTTAACACCCCCCCTCAATAAACTAAAAAATAATTCATTTTCATTGTTTTAATTGAACTTTAAACAACTTCAACAAAAAAAGACATTAATTTTCAAAATTAATGTCTTTTTAAAGTTAAATTATAGTTGACTGACAGTTATTATTTTTTGTCAGCAGCTTTTTTTGTGGTAGTTTTTTTAGCAGCAGTACTTGTTGAAGCTTTTTTTGCTGTAGTAGTTTTCTTTGCAGTAGTTTTCTTTGCAGTAGTTTTGGTAGTTGCTTTTTTCTCAGTTGTTTTCTTAGCGGCAGCAGATTTTTTAGGCTTTTCTTCCTTAGTTGCTTCATCAGCTTTAACCGTTTTTTTAGCTGAAGCCTTTTTAGCAGCAGCTATAGCCGCAAAAGTATTACTAGAATTTTTTCTTTTTCGAGTATTTCCGTAGCTTCCTGCAAAAATTTTTCCTCTTTTTGTTTTAAGATCACCTTTTCCCATACCTTGTAATTTTATTTCGTTAGTACTAAATTAAGAATCAAGCAAATCTAAAAAAAATATTCCATAATTCATAATCAAAAATTACTAAATTGTGGTCATTATGAGTTTTCTAAATGAATTTTTTAGGGTTAAAATCTTAGTCTAACAAAGGGCTTTAACGATAATTATAGCTACTTTTGTTTAAAATGTTTTTTTATGAAGAATTATGAAGATTATGTAAATCATTTGGCAAAAATAGCCGATGTAGGAAATAGTATTGCTGTTTTAAGTTGGGATCAGGAAGTGATGATGCCACCAAAAGGGGCAGAAAAAAGAGCTCAACAAATCTCTACTTTAGCAGGAATTCACCATAAATTAAGTGCACAAGAAGACTTCGGGAAGCTGTTGCAGCAGTTGGTTAACGATACTTCGCTCAGCGATGAACAAAAAAGAAACGTTTCAGAATCGTTAACAGAATTTGAAAAGAACAATAAATACACCACGGCTTTTGTTCAGGAAATGAGTAAAACCGTTTCACAAGCTTTTCAGGCATGGAACAAAGCCAAAAAGGAAGATGATTTTAAACTTTTTGAACCTTACTTAGAAAAGTTAGTAAAGCTAAAAAGAGAAGAGTGCGAATTGTTGGGTTATGAAAATCATCCTTACGATGCATTAATTGATTTATACGAGCCGAAAACTACCGTTGCTGAGTTGGATGTTTTATTTGCCGATGTGAAAAATCAATTGGTAGATTTTGTAAAAAAAATTGCTGATGCTCCTCAGAATGAAGATGCTTTAATGCGTCAACATTATCCAAAAGAAAAACAATTGGCATTTACGGAGCTTGTTTTAGAAAAAATGGGCTACGATTTTGAGGCGGGCAGACAAGATATTTCATCACATCCATTTTCTACAAGTTTTAGTCCCGAAGATTCTAGGGTAACTACCAGATTGAGTGAGGAGGATTTAAGTGAGATTTTGTGGAGCAGTATTCATGAAGGCGGACATGCTTTATATGAGCAGGGGTTGAAAGTAGAAAACTACGGACTTCCTGCTGGCACTTATTTATCGTTGGGAATGCACGAATCTCAATCTCGTTTGTGGGAAAATAATGTAGGCAGAAGTCTTTCTTTCTGGAAATATTTTTATCCTAAATTACAAGAAGCTTTTCCTGATAATTTAAAGAATTACTCTGTGGTAGATTTTTACAAAGCCATGAACATTGTTAAGCCTTCTTTTATAAGAACAAATGCCGATGAACTGACGTATCATTTTCATGTGTTAATTCGTTACGAAATTGAAAAAGAATTGATTTTAGGAAATATTGAAGTAAGTGATTTGCCTCGTGTGTGGAATGAAAAATACAAAGCCTATTTGAATATAGATGTTCCATCAGATTCAAAAGGAGTATTGCAAGATATTCATTGGTCGCATGGTAGCTTTGGTTATTTTCCAACCTATTCGTTGGGTAGTTTTTATGCGGCACAATTTTTTCATAAAGCCCAAGAGCAAATTGAAAATTTAGAAGAAAAGATTGAGCAAGGAAATTATACGGAATTGTTAAATTGGTTAAGAACTAATATTCATCAACACGGAAGATTATACTCGGCAAGCGAATTGTGCGAAAGAGTTACCGGAGAAAAGCTTAACTTTACTTACTTTATGCAATATGCTAAAGCGAAATACGAAAAATTATACGCTTTACAAGCAACAGAAAAATTAATCACCAACTAAAACAATAAACTATGAAAGCAGCATTAATAATAGCGGTTTCAATTCTTTTATTTTCTTGTAAAAACACCTCAAAACCAATGGACACCAGTAAAAATGTACCCGACATTACAAAGCCAACTAACCTTACTAAAGGTAGTAAAAGTCAAGAAAATGTAATTTATGATATGATTGTAAGCTTTATTAGTAAAGGAGAAGGAATTGACCATGAGTTAAAAGATAAAGTGGATGCTAGAATTACATTGTTTAATAAAGAGAACAAAACTGATATTCAGCCAGAAATAGTAGGTTGGGGAAGAGAAGGCGAGAAAGATTATAACTTTGTGTTGAAAAACTTATCAACAGAAGTGCATAAGAAATTCGTTGCTGCAATGGAAGAGGAAGTAAAATCTACTGATATGGCTAATATTACATTTAATCAACCATCTGTTCATAAAAGATAAATTTTTTATTTGATAATTCAGTAACTTATCAGACCTTTGTTCTATTGTTTTAATTTAAAAAAATAGAATCTAAAACACATCAAAGAAAGTCTAACAAAATCACACTTTATGAATGAATTTGGAATAAAAGCAGAAAATGCTTCGTTAAAATCATTAGGATTAGGAAATGTAGCGTCTGCTCTATGGAATTTAGAACCATCTCAATTGGTTGAAGAAACAATTATTAGAGGAGAAGGAGAATTGGCAAACTCTGGAGCTTTGGCTGTTGACACAGGCGAATTTACAGGTCGCTCTCCAAAAGACAGATTTATTGTTTATGATGACATTACCAAAGATGCTGTATGGTGGGAAAACTTTAATGTTAAATTTGATGCTGATAAGTTTGATGAACTTTATAACAGAGTAACAGCTTACCTTTCAGGTAAAGATGTTTATGTTAGAGATGCTTATGCTTGTGCAGACCCCAAATACAGAATGAATATTAGAGCGGTTACTGAAACTCCTTGGGCAAACATGTTTATTTATAATATGTTTTTAAGACCAACCAACGAGGAAGTATTAAGCTTTACTCCAGAATGGACAATTATTGCAGCTCCGGGTTTCATGGCAGACCCTGAAATTGACGGAACAAGACAACATAACTTTGCTGTAATGAATTTTACTAAAAAAATTATTTTGATTGGTGGAACAGGATATACTGGAGAAATGAAAAAAGGAATTTTTTCTGCGTTAAACTTTATTTTACCTCACCAAAAAAATGTGCTTTCCATGCACTGTTCATCTAATATTGGAGAAGATGGTGATACTTCAGTTTTCTTTGGTTTATCAGGAACAGGAAAAACTACTTTATCTTCAGACCCTAATAGAAGATTAATTGGAGATGACGAACATGGTTGGACTGACGAAGGTGTATTTAACTTTGAAGGTGGTTGCTATGCAAAATGTATCAACCTTTCTGCTGAAAACGAACCAGATATTTTTAACGCCATTAAATTCGGTGCATTATTAGAAAATATTAATTTTTACGAAGGTACTACAGAAGTTGATTTTGAAGACAAATCAAAAACTGAAAACACACGTGTTAGTTATCCAATACATCATATTAATAACATTGCTGTTCCATCAGTAGGAACAACACCAAATAACATTTTCTTCTTAACAGCAGATGCATTTGGTGTATTGCCTCCCATCTCAAAATTAACTCCAGGACAAGCAATGTATCAATTTATTTCAGGTTATACCGCTAAAGTTGCTGGTACTGAAGCTGGAGTAACAGAGCCACAAACCACTTTTTCATCTTGCTTTGGAGCACCATTTTTGCCATTACATCCAACAAAATATGCTGAAATGCTTGGTGAAAAAATGAGAAAACACAATGTAAATGTATGGTTAATCAACACTGGATGGTCTGGTGGAGCTTATGGAACAGGAGAGCGTATTAAATTAAGATACACAAGAGCTATGATTACAGCAGCTCTTACAGGAAAATTGAATGATGTTGCTTATGAAAACCATCCCGTTTTTGGTTTAGCAATGCCAACATCTTGCGAAAATGTTCCTACAGAAATTCTTAATCCAAGAAATACTTGGCAAGATAAAGCTGCTTATGATAAAAAAGCAAATGAATTGGCTGGGGCTTTCGTTAAAAACTTCGAGAAATTTGCTGATTATGCTAATGATGAAATTATGGCTGCATCGCCAAAAGTTACCGTAAATGCTTAAAAATTTGAGAAAAATAAAAAAATGAGTTTGTAATGTATAAATATTAAAAATAATATTATATTTGCAGCCTCAAAAAAAATTAACAAATAACAAAAAGAATATTATGGCTAATCATAAGTCGGCATTAAAAAGAATAAGACAGACGGCAACGAGAACATTACGCAACAAGTATCAGCATAAAACTACTCGTAATGCAGTTAGAGATTTAAGAAACTCAACAAGTAAGAAAGAAGCATCAGAATTGCTTCCAAAAGTAGCTTCTATGTTAGATAAGTTAGCTAAGAAAAACATTATTCACAAAAACAAAGCATCGAATCTTAAGTCTAAATTGACTAAGCATGTTGCTAAATTAAAATAATATTAATTCAAAACTGAATTAGTGAAGAGGCTGAAATTTTATTCAGCCTCTTTTTTTATGGTTTTTTTTAAGATTTATTCATAATATAATCAATTAATGCAATACTTAAATGTTTAATTTTGTTAACAAATAAAAATATACACATGAAACGAGCCATGAGGAATTTCTTTAACATATAAGGAAATGATTATAGTGAGAGTTCCATGTGACAGATTTAATAAACTAATAAATACACACATGCAACGAATTGCCATTAACGGTTTTGGAAGAATAGGAAAAGTACTTACCCGATTAGTACAAAACAACAATCAAATAGAACTAGTGGCTATAAATGATTTAGCTGATACCAAAACATTAGCTCATCTTTTAAAATATGATTCTGTTCATAGGCAGTTTGATGGAACAGTTGATTATACAGATGATGCATTAATTATTAATGGTAAAAAAGTACTTGTTTTTAGTGAAAAATCTCCTGAAAATTTGCCATGGAAATCGCTTGATATTGATATAGTAATTGAATGTACAGGCATATTTTTAACAAGAGAATTAGCCAACAAGCATATTATTGCAGGGGCTAAGAAAATAATCTTATCTGCTCCAGCAAAAAGCGATGATATTAAAACCATCGTTATAGGAATTAATGATGATTTAATTGAATCTACTGATACTATTATTTCTAATGCTTCATGTACTACCAATGCAGTAGCACCCATGATAAAAATACTAAAAGATAATTTTGGAATTGAACAAGCTCAAATAGCAACCGTTCACTCTTATACTAATGATCAACGTCTGCATGATGCTCCTCATAGAGATTTAAGAAGAGCAAGGGCAGGAGCGTTGTCAATTATTCCAACATCTACAGGAGCTGCAAAGGCTATCGTAAAAATATTCCCAGATTTAAAAGGGAAAACTGCCGGATATGCAGTAAGAGTTCCAGTTCCAGATGGATCTTTAATAGATGTTTGTGTGCAGCTTTCAACTAATACAGATGTATCAACTATAAATAAGGCTTTTCTTGAGGCAGCTCAAAATAGTATGAAAAATATTTTGGAATACACTACTGATGAATTGGTCTCTTCAGATATTATTGGAAATAGTCATTCCTGTATATTTGATGCTAATTTAACATCAATAACAGGTAATTTAGTTCGGATAGTAGGTTGGTACGATAATGAAGCAGGTTATTCAAATAGATTAGTTGATTTAATTAATAAAATATAATTTATTAATTATTTACTTCCCCCAAACGTGTTTGTTCTTGTGCTTTCTGTTACCTACATGTCCTGACGAATTTACTTTTGCACCACCATTACGAGGTTTTTGGTATTTTGGGCCAGACTTGCAAGATTGAAAAGACATAGGCAAAGAAAACATGCTTGCCATAAAGATAAGCGCTAATACTTTGCTATATAATGATTTTTTCATTCTTTGTTCTCCTAATTATTACTATTCAGGCATAAAATTAAATAAATTTCTTACATAAGAAAATGTTATTCGATAAATATTAGCTATTTAAGGTGTTTTTTTATGTATAATCTCTTAAAAATCCCTTATATATGTATTTTTGAAAAAAAAATTCATTTTGAAAACAGATTTTTTAATAATTGGTTCAGGTATAGCTGGTTTGAGTTATGCATATAAAATTGCTGAATATTTCCATCAAATAAAACAAGTGGTTTCTATAACTATTATTACAAAAGTAGATGAAGACGAGAGCAATACCAAGTACGCTCAAGGTGGTATTGCATCGGTAACCAAATCATCAGATAGTTTTGAAAAACATATTAAAGACACTTTAATTGCTGGAGATGGTTTGTGTAATGAAGAGGTTGTTAAAATGGTAGTGGAACAAGCTCCCGAAAGAATTAAAGAATTAATAGATTGGGGAACTAACTTTGATAAAACTACTCAAGGAGATTATGATTTAGCCAAAGAAGGCGGGCATTCCGACAATAGAATTTTACATTTTAAAGACTTTACAGGGAATGAAATAGAAAGAGCTTTGCTTAATAAAGTTTTCAACCATCCATACATTACGGTTTTAAACCATCATTTTGCTATAGATATAATTACACAACATCATTTGGGTGAAAAAGTTACACGAGCAACATCCAACAAAAAATGTTTTGGAGTGTATGTGTTAAATCGCAGAACGGGAGAAATAAAAGTGTTGAAATCTAAAATCACCTTGTTGGCAGCAGGAGGAATTGGTGAGGCTTACCTCAATACCACCAATCCGAAAGTTGCCACGGGAGATGGAATTGCTATGGCATACCGAGCAAAAGCTATCATTAAAAATATGGAGTTTGTTCAGTTTCACCCTACAGCTTTGTATCAACCTAATATATCACCCTCATTTTTAATTTCTGAAGCAGTGCGTGGGGCTGGAGGAATATTGAGAAATCATAACAACGAAGCTTTTATGGAGCAATATGATAAGAGAAAAGATTTAGCTCCAAGAGATGTTGTTGCTCGAGCCATAGATGCTGAAATGAAAAAATATGGAACAAGTAATATGTTTTTAGATGTATCTCATATTGATAAAATTTCTTTCATTGCTCATTTTCCTACTATTTATAATAAATGTGTAGAAATTGGTTTAGACATCTCTAAAGACTATATTCCTGTTGTACCAGCAGCTCATTATTTGTGTGGAGGAATTGAAGTAGCTACCAATGCCAGAACTTCTATTACCAATTTATATGCATCTGGCGAATGTGCTTTTACTGGATTACATGGGGCAAATCGTTTAGCCTCTAATTCCTTAATTGAAGCCTTGGTTTATTCTCATCATGCTTTTTTAGATAGTGTTCAACAAGTTGAAAGTATTGATTTTCAAGAGGGTATTCCTGAATGGAATGATGAAGGCACCACCATATATAATGAGCATTTTTTAGTAGAGCAAACCAAAAAGGAGTTACAAACCATATTGAGTAATTATGTTGGTATTGTTCGTTCTGATGAGCGTTTGCAACGAGCATTAACTAGGTTGCAATTGATTTATGATGAATCAGAAAAGTTGTATGAAAGTTCTAAATTAAGTGTTGCTATTTGCGAATTGAGAAACTTAAGAAGTATTGCTTATTTGGTTACTAAAGCTGCATCAGAAAGAAAAAATAATGTAGGTTTACATTTTAATATAAGTAATTTAAAATAATTGCCATGCAAAAAACTACTGAATCAGATTCTCTCTACGATGAACTAGAAAAAATGTCGACCAAAGAATTATTAACCAACATTAATAATGAAGATAAAAAAGTAGCTATTGCGGTAGAAAAATGCATAGCCAACATCATCCCTTTAATTGATGTTATTGTAGAAAAAATGCAACTTGGTGGAAGGTTATTTTATATTGGTGCGGGAACAAGCGGAAGATTGGGTGTTGTTGATGCTTCTGAATGTCCGCCAACTTTTGGTGTAGATTTTAACTTAGTGATAGGTTTAATTGCTGGTGGAGATGTCGCTATAAGAAAAGCCGTAGAATTTGCTGAAGACGACACCGAACAAGCATGGAAAGATTTACAAGAATACAACATTAACTCCAATGATGTAGTTATTGGCATAGCTGCCTCTGGCTCTACTCCTTATGTTGTTGGAGGTTTATCTACTTGTAATAAAAATGGAATTGTAACCGGATGTATTGTTTGCAACTCACAATCGAAAATTGCCGAAGTAGCTAAACACCCTATAGAAGTAATTGTAGGTCCTGAGTTTGTAACAGGAAGCACCCGCATGAAATCAGGAACCGCACAGAAATTAGTATTGAACATGATTTCTACTGCTGTTATGATAAAATTGGGAAAAGTTAAGGGCAATAAAATGGTGGATATGCAGCTTTCTAACGACAAGTTGGTTGACAGAGGTACGCAAATGATAATGAAAGCATTATCGATAGACTATAAAACAGCTAACGAATTACTAGCAAAATATGGAAGCGTTAGAAAAGCTATTGATAATTACAGTTTGTAACCTAAAAGAAATACCACACAACCTTTTAAATTTTCTTCTTCGGTGGCCGGAACAGTATAAACAATATACATCTTTTTAGATTTTTCTGGCTCAAAAGAATAAATATGTTTGCCTGCTTCTTTTACCTCGCTTAATGTAAACAAAGCGGTTTTCTTTTTACTTGTAGGTTTTTTATCGTAAATGTTTATTTCAATATCTTTAGGTAAGCCAGCTGTGTTAAATAAAAAACGATATTTTTCTCCCATAAACAACGGTACTTCTATACCCGTTTGAAAAACTTGTTTTTTATACAATAATCTGGTTATTTTTGATGAATCGTATTTGTAATCTGGCTTTAATAAAGGAGTTAATTCATTTTTTAATTCTCCTGCAACACATTTAACTTCTTCTAATTTTAATGCTGTAGTAGTTAATAATAACACTAAAATTGCACCGTAAAATATTAACTTTTTCATTTATTTATATTTTTATTTTGTTAAACTGGCCTCCAGATAGTTATCGGGATGAAACTTCCATGATAATAGTGCTACTGTGAGAGTAAGCTTTTACTATTGGTCGCTTCATCTTTAGATATTTATTTTTAATTGTTTAATTTCTAATAATTTTATTTCTTAATTCAATAATTTGCAAACTTAAATTTTCAACTTGTTCATCGATAAGTCTGTCTCCTTCACTTTCTTCCAATACATCAAAATTTTGATTGATAACTTTTAAATCAGTAATTAATTCATCATATTCATTGTCTTCATTTATATTTTCTAAAGCTTTTATTAAATTTTCTAATACTACTGATTGTTCGGTTAATCTGTAAATGAGCTTATCATTACTATTAGATTGATTTACTTTTGCTCCTAAATACATGGTTTCTATCCAAGCACCAGTAAAAATAACCGGCCCTGTGTAGCCCATTCCATTTTCTTCCAAATAATTATCTAACTGAATTTGTAGGTCTGCCATTATATTTGTTAACGAATCTTGTTGTCCTACATTAGCTTCTAACCTTTTTGAGAGTCCTAAAGAATTAAAAACATCGGTCATCCACATTTTTTCTGATAAGCCTCTTAGCGTTGATAAATAATTAATAGCTGATTGTGTTTGATTATTAATGATGCAATAAGCCATATCTGCCGAATAAACACCAAAGTTTAATTTCTGACTGTATTTTGTATTGTAAGAAGCAGCTAAAGCAGTTGAATTAGTTATATCTCCAATATACGTTAATCCTGAATTTTTAAAAATTTCTGCAATTTGAAGTGGCGAAGGCAATAAATAACTCATAGATTCTTCATCTATAGCTACCTCTACTTCATCAACAATTTCTTCTTCTGTTGTTACATTTTCATTATTTGATTCGCAAGCAAACCATAAAAAACTGCTTGACAAAAGTGTAAAAAAAAATTTTTTCTTCATAACTCTTTTAAATTTTGGGCTAAGATATAAAAAAAAACGAAAACCCCTCACGCTCAGTTGTAAATTTAAAATAATCATAAATAGTTAGCCTTACATTGGTTAACCATATAGATACATAGAAAGTTATAACATTAAAAGAAAATTATAGATACACAAAGTATTCCCATCCGCTTTTGGCGGATGATCTATATAAAACTTTTTTAAGGGCAGTAAAACTATGTAGCTATGTGGTTTATGATTTTATTAGTAAACTTAAAAATTCATGTTAAAATAGTTCTTTTTTAAACCCATAGCTTTCAATCATTAATTAACTTTGCATCTGATTATATTAAATTTGTAATGAAAAACTACTTATCTTTAGTAAAATTTTCGCACACCATTTTTGCACTGCCCTTTGCTTTAATTGGCTTTTTTATTGCCATTGGTGTACATGGATACGATTTTAAATGGACAACTTTTATCTATGTAATTCTGTGTATGGTTTTTGCCCGTAGTGCTGCTATGGCTTTCAACCGCTATGTTGACCGAAAAATTGACAAAGCCAACAAACGTACTGCCAATGTGCGAGAAATCCCAAACGGAACAATAAAACCTACCTCAGCTTTGGTTTTTGTAATTATAAATTGTGTGCTATTTATTGCTACCACCTACTTTATAAACCCTTTATGTTTTTACCTCTCTCCTATTGCATTGTTAGTTGTTTTAGGCTATAGCTACACCAAAAGATTTACAGCTTTATGTCATTTAGTATTAGGTATAGGGTTAGGCTTAGCTCCTATTGGTGCTTATTTGGCAGTTACAGGAGTTTTTGACTGGCTTCCTTTATATTTCTCTTTTGCCGTATTATTTTGGGTAAGCGGTTTCGATATTATTTATGCCTTGCAAGATGAAAGTTTTGACAAACAACAACAATTACACTCCATTCCGGTATGGATGGGAAGAAAAAATGCGTTACATTTTTCATCATTTTTACATTTTGTTGCTGCTTTTTTTGTGATTTGGGCAGGAATTCAGTCAGATTTTAATTGGTTATACTGGATAGGAGCTGCTGTTTTTATCGGACTATTAATTTACCAGCATTTAATTGTTTCCCCAACAAACCTAAGCAAAGTAAATTTAGCTTTTTTTACTACAAATGGAATAGCCAGCGTTGTATTTGCTGTTTTTGTAATTGGAGATATCTTCCTAAAGTGTTAAAAATCAAGCACTAATTTAATTAAAAAAAATAGGATTAATATTTCTTCTATAACAAATGGATTATTACATTTGCATCTCCCATTTGGAGAGATGGGTGAGTGGCTGAAACCACATGTTTGCTAAACATGCGTGCGAGAAATCGTACCGGGGGTTCGAATCCCCCTCTCTCCGCCAACGATATAGATCCTGTCAGACAATTGTCTGACAGGATTTTTTGTTTTAGTTGAGCCAAGTTTTCTTGAGCAAAAACTAAAACAAAAGTCCTGAGCTAGCGCAGTGAGCAGGATTGAATAGCATTGGAACCTCTCACACATGGGATCACAAAGTAATCCCCCTCTCTCCGCCACTAAAAAAGCCGAACTCAATATTGAATTCGGCTTTTTTGATAGGTAATCAATTAATAACTAAATTTTTCCAACTTATCTTTTATTTTCAACCAATCAGGACAGTATTTATTTAATAAATTCCAAAATTCAGCACCATGATGATGATATTTTAAATGACATAATTCGTGTATAATTACATAATCAATACAATGGATAGGTGCTTTTATTAGGTCAGCATTAATAACAATATTGCCTTTCAACGTGCAGCTACCCCAACGTTTTTCCAATTTACGAATAATAAGAGAATTCATTTTTAAGCCTTCTCGCTGTATCATAGCTTCGAGTTTTTGGATTCTTTCCTCAAATTTTGTTCTTGCGTGTTGTAAATACCAAGCATCAACCAATGTTTTAATTTGAACTTTGTTCTGCTTATCAGGAACAGTTACCCAAAGATATTTGCCATAAAGCTTTACATTGGCTTTTCCAACTTCAACTTTTAGTCTGTATTGACGCCCTAAATAAAAAATATTTTCACCACTAACCCATTCAGGTTTTGGAGATATTTCTGGGCGACCATTAAAAAATCGTTGTTGCTTAGCTATCCACGAAGAACGTTTTTCAACTTTACCTTGTATAAATTCCGGAGTGGCATTTATTGGAGCTATTACCCAAACGGAATTGTCAGGATGCACTTCAATAGCTAACGATTTTCTTTCTGCTCGTTTTACTGAATAGGTAATATTGGTAGTGCCATAACTAATTGTATTTCCCATAATTAAAATACGTTTTGTGCTACTTTTAAGACTTCGTCTAGTATTTTATCCAATTGAGTAAAACTTAACTCAACTCCAAAATCCTTACGTTTTGCTAAAAGATAATCCTCTACATCATTCTTCATTTGTTTTTGTACATCTTCATTCTTTTTCCAATCACGAATAACCAGCCTTTGCAATGTATTAGATAAATCAATTCCTGCTTGAGCCAGTTGTTCATTCATCTGTAATAAATTTGATTCAGGCATTTCAGTACTTAATACCTCTTTTACAATGCCATAAAAAGCTCTTGCTTCGGGATTACCTTTTAAATTCCCCGGTACATCACTAAAACTTCCTTCCACCAAGTTTTTTCTTGCTTCCAACATTTGTTTTAAATACTCCGCTTCTGTTAGTCTTTTATCAATAAATGCCTGAATGGCTTCATCTATTAGCTTACCAAATTTTTTATAGAAAATTGGGTCTTCATCCATTTTCTCAGTAATCACTTTCTTCATTCTATAAGCTATGGTATCTGCTTTTGAAGCAACAGAGCCTGTCAACCGTTCCACTTCTTTTTTGAAAAGTTCTTCATTAAAAATATTAATAGGTTCAGATGTTTGTTCTATGCCATCAACTCCAATTTGCATGTCTAATAATTTACGAACCCGACCTTCATATTCTTTATAATCAATTTTTTCTGAGTAACGAAGTTGAACAGCTGTTCTTAAACTCTGAAAGAATTTTAAATCCCTTGTAAAATTTAATTGCCTTTCTTCATTAAATAATTTATAATATACATCCGAAGCCATACCTGCTTGTAAGGATTTAGCAAAAACTATCAGTTTTTCTCTAAAGGTATCTCGTATATCTTTTGGGGCTAAAAAACGACCCATTTCTTCAATATCTTTTTTGTTTTTTACCGTTTTAAAAACATCCCATAATTCAGAATGATATTGCGGTATTTTTTTAATTTCTTCATCAATTTTAATAATGGCACTTGCAATATCACTTTCATCAAACTCTTCTAAAGCACTATATTGTGTTAGAGCTTTATCCAAATCTCCCAAAACTCCTACATAATCTACAATGTGTCCATAATCTTTTCCTTGATACAATCGGTTAGCTCTTGCAATAGCTTGTAGTAAACCATGTTCTTTTAATGGTTTGGCAATATATAAGGTGTTACATCTAGGAGCATCAAAACCTGTAAGCAATTTACCTACAACTATTAGTAGCTCAATTTCATCATCAGATTCTTTAAATTTATTAGTTACACTTTCTTCATAAGCTTCTATAGAACCATGTCGTTGGTTAATTTTTTTAAAATATTGTTGCACTTCGTTTGTTACTTCATCTTCAACTTCTTCATGGTCAAGTCTGGTATCTGATGCAGATATAATTACTGCGGTGTCAATTTTTAACTTTGGGTTTGTTTGCTTCTCAAAATAGGCTTGGTATTTTAATGCAGTGTCTTTTAGAGGAACGGCTAATATTGCCTTAAACCCTGTTCCTTTCCAGTTTTTGCAATAATGTTCCGAAATATCAAAAGCTATTTCTTCTATTACTTGTTGCGATTTGTAAATCTCTGTTATGGAAGAAAATTTTTGCTTTAAATCTTTTGCTTGATATTCATTTAGTGGTTCTGACAAACGATCAAATGCTCTATTAATTTGCTCCTGATTTACGGTAAGTTTAGCCGACCTTCCCTCGTATAATAATGGCAAAACTGCACCATCAGAAACAGCTTGGTCTATGGTATATTTGTCTATGTAACCACCAAATTTATTAGCGGTATTCTTTTCGTCTTTCATTAATGGTGTTCCTGTAAAGCCAATGTAACAAGCTCTTGGTAACACTTTTTTCATTAAAGCGTGGTTTTTTCCATATTGACTTCTATGGCTTTCATCCACTAACACAAAAATATTTTCGGATTTGTTTCTGAAATCCTTACGTTTCAAAGCGGTTTCAAACTTATCAATTATGGTGGTTACTATTTCTACATTGCTTTCTTGCACAATTTCAATTAAATGATTACCACTATTAGCTCTCACAGGCTGTTTGCCACATTTCTGAAAAGTATCAAAGATTTGCTTGTCTAATTCAATTCTATCGGTTACCACAATAATACGTGCGTTCTTAATTTTATTATCTAAAATTATTGATTTGGCTAACATTACCATAGTAAGTGATTTACCACTTCCTTGTGTATGCCAAATAACTCCACCTTTTCTTTTTTCTTCTTTATCAAATTCGCTTACACGTGTTAAAGCATTTTTAACCGCAAAATATTGTTGGTATCGAGCTACTTTTTTTACTTTCCCATCAAAAACGATAAACTTATAGGTTAATTCCAATACTCGGTTAGGACGACACAAACAATACAACATCCTGTCTTGTTCAGTTGGTAGCCTATCTTGACTATTTTGCCTATTAATAGTTGAATTCAGTATTTTCTGAACCTCTTTTTCAATATTATTTTGTTCTTTCCATAATCCCCAAAATTTAGCAGGTGTATTGGTTGTGCCATACATCACCTCATTAGGTTGTGTTGCAATTAATAATTGTGCAAATTGAAAAAGCTTTGGAATGCCATCTTCTTTCTTTTGATTTCTTATAAACTGTGAAATAGCTTCTTTGGTTGAATCTTTTTTATCCCTACGTTTGTTTTCAATTACCACAAAAGGAATTCCATTGATAAACAATACCAAATCTGGTCTGCGAGTTTCTGTTAACCCTTGCACAACAAATTCATCCGTTACATGAAAAACGTTGTTGTCAAAGTTTTCCCAATCAATATACTTAATGGTAAAACTCTTTTTATCGCCATGAACATTTTCTTCAAAACTCTTACCTAAATTAATCAGGTCATAAATCTTTTCAGAAGTTTTTACCAAGCCTTCATCGGGTAAGTTTTTTAAGGTATAAATAGCATCATGTACGTTACCTTGTGAGAATTTATAGGTACTTCCCTTGTACTCATAGGAATTGATTTTATAGAGTTGTTGCTCCAAAATATTTTCTAGCACAACATTGCTTAAGATTTCACTACGCTCAATAATTGTTTGTTCGGGTGTAATGTATTGCCAACCTAGTTTTTGTAGTAACACTAAAGCCGGTTGTTGCGAATCGTTTATTTCTGTGTATGAGGTCATTTTTATTGTTTTAAATCATTATAGTAGTGCATTATTTATATAAATTATGAAATAACTTTCATTTTTTTAAAATTATGTACGTATATTTGTGCAGTTCTTTATCTTGAGAATGGAACTTACAAAGGTCTCGAAAACTGAACCTAAATCAGTTTTAAAATATTTGGATAGGGGTGTCCCCAATCGGTAAGAAGCCAAGCCTTGTGTTTGGCTTTTTATTTTATGGGAATATTTTAAGCCCATATCGTTTACCATTTTTTGTATAAAATTTTGTTTTAAAAACATCATAAGCAGGATTTGCCCTATTTGGTTCCATAACATGCCTTGCAATAGGATATGCTACTAAATCAGCAAGTTGTAACCCGTTAATATTTTCTTTCTTATCAATAAATTTAATGTTTATATCATAAGCTTTTAATCTTTTTGCATCAACATAGCTTGTTCCCCTAGATAATAACCTCTGAAAATGCTCCTGAAGTTGTTTGTCTTCTTTTTTGCCTCTCTTTTCAATTATAATATTTAGCTGAATAGTTTCATTCTTAACATCATCTAATAAAAAAATTGCTCTTTCTATTATAAAAGACAAAGAAAGCTCATAAACATCATTTCCTAAACGACCATATTTTTTAATGTATTTGGTTTTATCTATGGCTGATGCGATAATGTCATACTCTGAATTTGAAATAATTTTATTGAGTTGCTCATAAAATTGTCTTTTCAACTCTAAATCAAATAATACCTGAAATTCTTTTTCACATTTACGTATATCTCTTGAATGGAAAATAACTGTTTTGTTTTTCCAAATAGAGGTTTTAAGCTCATTAAATTCTTTACGCAACTTTTCGTACGTTGCTTGGTTAAAGATTACACCGCACAAAAGAAATACAGGAAAATTAGGATTAACATTACTCAATCCATGGTCGCCACTTTCATCTACATATAAAAAATATTGCATCATCTATTTCTTTTAATCATACTTAATCATAGTTTAGACACTTACCCTAATTTTACCCGTTAACAACTGCTGCATTAACCCCTTCTTTTGTAGTTTTATAGCTTCTAATTCATCTTTTAAAAGTTGGAGTTCTTCGTCACAAGCACATAAGGTTGTTGCTATTTTTTCTTGTTCCTTAACTTTAGGAATAAATAGTGGACATTCTAAAATATCATCTTTTCTCAGGTTCGTTTGACCTACTCCAGAGTCAAAAGCCAAAAAGTGAGAGTTTCTATTTAGTAAATAGTACATGAATCTTGAGTCATGTTTTTTAATCACAAACCTTCCAATTCTTTGATTTAATGAGTAAACATCATCCTGTTCTACTAAATAGCATTTACCAAGTGCTTTTCCATTTGGAATATCACTCATTACCATCACAATATCATTTTTAAAGAGTGGTGTCAGTCGATTTTTTAACCTCCTATATTCTTTACCATCAGTGGAAATGAATTTTGAAGTTATTAATTTATACAGCCCATTTTCATCAACAATATTTTCATGTGCCTTTCCATTTGAAAATTCGGCAATTTCACCAAGAGTAACAGTTTCCCACTCCCCCTCAAACCCTGGAAACCTCACCTCACCACTAAGCAATTTCTGCATTAAACTGGTTTTTTGTTTTTCTTTGGCTTTAATCAATTGTGTTTGGGTAGCAATTAACTCATCCCATTTGCATAAAATGGCCGCTATTTTTTGTTGTTCGGGGAGGGGTGGGAGGGGCAAAGTTAATT
>JAVVER010000057.1:0-20717 GCA_032251145.1 Vicingaceae bacterium
AACTTATTAGCTTTTTCCGTGATTTTACTTAGACAACTTTAAACAACTTCATAATGAATAGATTCCCCATGCTTTTCATTGGTAAGCCAATTTACTTCATAAACATGAAATACTTCACCTGTATTAATATTTCGTTCTTCCTTTTTTAAAGTACAAGAAATAAGCATTAAAAATAAGGCAATAATTAAGAATCTCATTTTATCTAAATTTGTAATTTAAAATTAATCCCCCTTCTTGTCCGTAGGTACTGTCATAAAAACAAATATATAAAACATAATTTACAAAGGAGCTACAAAGTGAAGAAATAAACCGTGTTCATTCAGGTGATTTATGCTGTATTCTACTCTAAAAACAACATCGTAATAGGTAACAAAATCTAACGCCACTCCTGCACTATACAGATGTGTATTATTCAACGAATTTGTTTTACTCAACTCACGGTCATATACATAACCTGTATCAAAAAACAATCCTGAATAAACAGAAAGCGGTACTTTCTTAAATTTCTCAGAAAATAAAAAAGGTAGATAAGTAATTTTATTATCTACTAAAGCATACCTAAACTGTGTTTTAGCTAATCCGTAATGTTCCCCGTGAATTACATAAAACTCATAACCCCTTACTAAATTATTGTTATAACCCAATCCTCCTAACAAATAAAATGGCGGACGTTCTAACGAATATTTTCCTTTGGTATATACAGCAAAATAAGTTCTGCTACCCATTTTCCAATACTTCCGTAGAGAAAACAACCCATACAAAGCGTCTATTTCATGGTCGGAAATTCCAAAGCCATTTTTAATTACATTAAATTCAGCGAAATACCCTTTTGTTGGATAACTTTTAAAGTTTCGTTTATCTCTTTTAAAAGAATATAAAAAGCTAAACAAACTGGTATTATTGTCTTTTTTCTCTAAAAATTCATCCGAAAGAGCAAAAACAGTATCGGCAATACTAAAGTAATGGTGTCTTACTTCAAAAGAATGTAGATTATATAACTTCGGACGATACTCGTAATTTATTCTGGAAACAAATTGTTCTTGCAGGTAAAGCTCATCTATTTTTATAAAATCTCTTTTGTTATCGGTAGTTCCGTACATTACTTCATGGTTTCTGTTGTAGTTAAAACCCACCATAAAACCTTGTGTTTGTTTTTTATTAAGATAAGGAACATGATAACGAAACTCTGCTTTTTCGGTATATCCAGCTTGAGCTTTAAACACCAAACGCTCTTTCCTTCCTCTAAAATTTTCTTTGGCAAGATAAAGTCCGTAATTTACTCTATCAAAGTTTTTGGTTTTCCACCAGGTATTAAAATTGGTTTCTTGGACTTCAAAAATTGGCAACGGCCACCAATACCAACGCTCTTCCACAGTAACATAAATAGAAATAATTTCATCAGTAAAATATACTACATCAACATTTACAAAATTAAAAAGCAAGGTGTTCATTAAATTACTTTGCGTTCTTTCAGTAATATAGTTGAGCTTATTTTTAGAGATAGTATCGTTTATACTAAAAGGAAACTCTCTTTCAATAATATGATTTTTAGTGGTTTTATTACCGATAATTTTAACTTCTACCACTACAACAGCTGTATCCATACTAATGCCTTCTGCACTTACTTTTGTTGGCTTAAAAACAAGCAACACAAGCAGCGACATCCATACTATTGGATAAAAATAAGTGGAGCGAAAAAGCATTTAATTAAGGGTTTAAAAACCTCATGAATTCATCATATCTGTTTTGTAAATCTTTCTGATAATCAGTTTCGTTATATGAAGCAGTAATGGTATAATTAAACCTTTCGAAGGTGGCTAAAATTCTGGTAATTTCGTTTTTATTTATTTTTAAGGTTACTTCTAGCTTAGTAGAATCAGGATGTGAAGTAATAAATGAAGCCAATATTTTAGCATTATCAGATTCAACAATTTTCGCAATTTCTGCTAATGAATAATCATTTATATTTAGTTGAATAGTGATGATACAACCTTGGTTGGCGATAGAAACCGTTTCTGAAAAGAACTTTAAAATGCTATTAATGGTAATGATGCCTAAAAATTTATCATTAGTGCCTAGAACTGGTAATAAATCGACTTCATTTTGAACTATTAAAGAAATAATCTCAAAAACATGTAGGTTTTCGTGAGCAAAAGGCTTTTTAAAATTAAGGTTATAAGAGCTAATTAAATCGTCAATATTGCTTCTGTCTAACAATTGCGTTTCTTCTATCATGCCCAAATACTCGCCATTATCAACCACAGGAAGGTCGGTTACTTTAAATTCTTCCATCCAATCTAATGCCCTACTTCCTTTATCAGAAAGTTTTAGTGGTGGTATCTCATAAGTAATTAATTGAGAAGCTATCATAATCAAAAAATGTTTATACTTTTGTCTTTAATTATTGCTTTGATAACTATCAAGAGGCAATTTTGTAAAAATACTAAAATATTACAATGACAAAGTTAAGTGTTAATATTAATAAAATTGCAACCATCAGAAATGCTCGTGGGGGAAATTTGCCCGATTTAGTTCAGATGGCTAAAGATTGTGAGAAATTTGGTGCTGAAGGAATTACTGTTCACCCAAGACCAGACGAAAGACATATACGATACAAAGATGTTTATGATTTAAGTCCGATTGTAAGCACCGAATTTAATATTGAAGGTTTTCCAAACACTAAATTTATTCAATTGGTATTAGATGTTAAACCAGCTCAAGTTACTTTAGTTCCAGACCCTCCTGGAGTATTGACTTCTAACGCAGGTTGGGATACTGTGAAACAGAAAGATTTTTTAAAGGAAGTGATAAACACCTTTAAGCAACACAATATTAGAACTTCCATTTTTGTAGATACTAATTTAGAAAATATAAAAAATGCGGTAGATACCGGAACCGATAGAATAGAATTTTATACAGGTCCGTATGCAGAAGATTTCCCAAACGACAACCAAAAAGCCATTGCTCCTTATGTTGAAGCAGCTAATTTAGCTCATTCATTAGGGTTAGAAATAAATGCCGGACACGATTTGAATTTAGACAACCTAAGCTTTTTTAAAACTAATATTCCTTACTTAAAAGAAGTATCTATCGGACATGCTTTAATTTGTGATGCCTTATATTTTGGCATGGAAATAACTATAAAAAAATATTTAAACTGTTTAAAATAAAACTTATGAAAATATTCATCCCCATATCAATATTGGTAGTTTTTGTTGCTTGCAAAACAACTAAAGAAGCGACTAACACAACTAAAACCACAGAAAACGCCAATACTTCTGCTGTACCAACTTTTAAAGAGGTTATTTTTAGCACGCTAAGTGAAGGAAATAATGGTGGCTTTTTGGGAAAACAAAATATAGTGATAACTTCTCAAGAAAAATTAGAAGAAGTTTGGAACGAAGCTTATTCCAACTACATGAAAAAACCTGCTGTTCCTTTAGTGAGTTTTGAGAGCAAAATGGTTTTACTTGTTACTATGGGCGAGCAAAATAATGGTGGCTTTTCTATAAAGGTGGCATCAATAACAGAGCATGAAAATAACATTATAGTTATTGTAGAAGAAACTATTCCGGGTAATAGTTGCATGACCACTTCTGTAATTACCTTCCCTTACGAAATAATAGAAATGCCTACAACTATTAAAAAAGTAGTTTTTAAAAATGTAGAAAAAATTTATTCTTGTGAAGAATAAAATCCTACTCTACCGCTAAGTAAGGACTAATTTTTTCGATAGTCGCTTTATCCAACAAATGAAGCTTGTTTAAATCTGCTACAGATTTATAATTACCATTGGCTTTTCTATATTTTTCAATAGCATTGGCTATTTTCCAGTTGATGTAAGGATGTTGTTTTAACACATCAGCCGTAGCTTTATTAATATTAATTTTTTGAATATTATCAGAAACCACAATTTGTGGTAAAGCCATTTGATAGGTTTCTTCTGAGAGCCCCCAAACTTCTTTCAATTGTTCTTTGGCAATAAAACCGCCAAGTAAATCTCTATACTTTACTATCCTGCTAGAATAAGTTGGTCCAATGCCTTTTATGTTGGTAAGCATAGCACTATCGGCTGTATTAATATCAATTTTTTGGGAGTAATCTTTTTTCTCAAATGTATTTTCAACAGCTTTGTTTACTGGCTTATCGTATTGATAATTTGTTTTTTCAATGGTTGCTGGCAATAAAATATGCGGAAAAAGCAACTCGTAATGTTTATCGCTTATGCCATAAATCTTTTTTACATCTGCTTTGGTTTTCCAGTTTCCGCCTTTGGCTTTGTAGTTATTAATGGTTTTTATTTGCCAATCTCTAAATCCTAATTGTTTCCATTCTTCATCAGAAATGGTGTTGGGGTCAAAATCAAACAAAGTAATAGCTAATGTTTGCTTATCTTTTTGTTGATAAGCTTGTTTTTGCTCGTTTTTCTGCTCATTCAACTCTTTTTCAAAAGTTAAGATAGCATTTTCATACTCCGTAAAGTCAGGTGTATTTTGTTGTTTTAGGTAATCAACAAATGGAAAAGAAAACAATATTAATAAAAGAATAATGAGTAAAACAATTACTCCTCTTTTTTCACTTTTAGTGAAAGAAAAGTAGTCTTTAATGCTCATTTATTTTTGTTTTACAAAAGCTTTAATCTTAACCTTATATTTATTTAATTCTTCTCTTACTTTAGAAGAAAGCAGTATTAATCCTAGAATATTTGGGAAAACCATAGCGAAAATCATAGCATCAGAGAATTTAATTACTGAACCTAAGCTTATTGAAGCTCCAATAACTACAAAAATTAAAAACAAAAATTTATAAATTAAATCAACTGTTTTTCCTTTACCGAATAAATATTTCCAAGCTTGTAACCCATAATAAGACCAAGAAAGCATAGTAGAAAAAGCGAATAAAATAACAGCTATTGTTAATACAATAGAGAAATTAGGAATTGCTGTATCAAATGCTAAAGAAGTTAAATCCACTCCATTGACAGGTTCTCCTGTTGAGTTTAAAAACACATTGTCTTTAGTTGCATCAAGATTTCCAAAATTAAATAAGCTATTCTTTAAATTCACTATAATAATAACTAAAGCAGTCATAGTACAAATGATTACTGTATCAATAAGAGGTTCTAATAAAGCTACCACTCCTTCACTCGCAGGATATTTTGTTTTAACAGCCGAGTGAGCAATTGCAGCAGAACCTACTCCCGCTTCATTTGAAAATGCAGCTCTTTGAAAACCAACTATTAAAACCCCCATAATCCCACCTAAACCTGCTTCAGGGTTAAATGCTCCGTCATATATCATCCCAAATGCAGTTGGAATTAAAGAATAATTCATTCCTAAAATAACCAAAGCAGCTCCAACATATATTACTGCCATAAATGGAACTATTTTTTCTGTTACTGCTCCAATTTTTTTAATTCCACCTATAATTACTACCCCAACAATAATTGCTACAATAACTCCAAAAATAAAACCTGCATAACTAGCTTCAATATTCATCATTTGAATAAATTGAGAAGCCGCCTGATTGGCTTGAAACATATTTCCACCTCCAAAAGAACCACCTACACACATAATGGCAAAAAATATTGCTAACACTTTACCTAATCCTCCCATTCCTTTTTCTTTCAACCCTTTTGATAAGTAATACATTGGTCCTCCATGCACCGTTCCATCCTCATCAATATCTCTATATTTAACACCAAGTGTACACTCTGTAAACTTTGAAGCCATGCCAATAAAACCAGCAATAATCATCCAGAATGTTGCTCCAGGACCACCAATAGCTACAGCTATGGCAACTCCAGCAATATTGCCCAAACCAACCGTTGCTGATAAAGCTGCTGTTAATGCTTGAAAAGGAGTTACCTCTCCATCTTTCTCTCCTTCTACTTTAATTGTTTCAAAAACATCTCCCCCAGGAGTTGGATCTCCTTCCGCTACATAAGCATCATGTTTATCAATATCTTCATATTTACCTCTTACAACATTTACCGCTTTTCCAAGCAACCTTATATTAGGAAACTTAAAATAAAACGTAAAATATAATGCTCCTCCTATTAAAACTAACAAAACTATTGGAACTGAATGACCTAAAATACTAATATCATAAAAAACCACATCTGCAACAGCATCAGCAATTGGCTTAAAAAAGTTTTCTATTTTTTCATCAATACCTGTTCCTTCAGATTGATTTTGAGCAAATGATAAAATTGGCATAAGCCCGGAAAAAACAGTTAGCAGTAATGTCTTAATTTTTAGCATAATTGAGTAATTAATTTTTTGAGTTCGTCCAAAAGTAGTAAAATATTAACTGAATGACAAAAACACTTTTTTAAATGTTTTCATTAGTTTTAAACTAAACTTTCTCCATTATGAAATTGCTAAAAATTTAATTTGACGTACTGCTCGTCTAATTTTAAAGCTAGGTTGTCGAATATTTTCACCCTTCTCATCTAAGTTAAAGTTGCCTTAATACCTAATTAACCTGCCCTCTTACTAATTCCTTTTAATATTGCCCTAAAATTAAAGAAGATGCAATTGAAGGAAAAATTTAATCATAATGATGACTTTTGGTTTAACCAACTTACTAACTCACAAATTTATAGTAATGAAGATTTAAAACGACAATACATCTCCTTATATAAAAGAAATAAGGAGTTGGTAAACAGTTTAAATTATGCTAAAATAATTCAAAAAGGGGTTTTACCCAAAGACCGACATTTTAACAGAATATTTAATGATGCTTTTGTTTATTACCAAACTCAATCCTACATTAGTGGCGATTTTTATTGGATAGGCGATCATAAAAACCTTAAACTTTTTGCTGTAGGAGATTGTACCGGACATGGTGTTCCGGGTGCGTTACTTACCATGCTGGCTCAAAGTTTTTTAAACTATATTGTTTTAGGGAAAAAAATAATTCATCCAACTACTATTCTTAAAGAATTCGACAAAAAATTTATAGAAACTTTTTTAGGCGATAATGATGATGTTTTTCACAACGATTGGATAGACATAGCACTTTGTTGTTATGATGAAAGTGAAAAGAAAATATATTTTTCGGGAGCTAAAAGAAAATTACTACATGTTGGTAAAAATAATGCTACTATATATAATGGTAACAATTATCCTATTGGAGGTTGGCAATTAGAGTTAAATAGAAATTTTAATCATCATGAGTTTGAGGTGAATAAAGGAGATATGATTTATATTGGCTCAGATGGTTTTCAAGATCAAATTGGTGGAGAAAAAAATAAGAAATTTGGCTCAAAACAACTGCATCAGTTACTTTCATCAATTATTAAAATGCCTTGTGAGTTACAGCTAAAACACCTTAAAACAACCTTTCACAAATGGAAGACAGCTACTGAACAATTAGATGATATTTGTATAATGGGAATTAGAATTTAATTCGCTCTTCAAATTAAGAATTAATGTAGTAAGTTTACGTTTTCAAATTGTTGATATGATTTCGGTGCTTATTCCAATATATAATTATGATGTAACCCACTTTGTTGAAACACTTTACCAACAAGGAAAGGCTTCGGGAATAAACTTTGAAATAATTTTAATGGACGATGCTTCTACCGACAATTTCAGGAAAATAAACGAGCAATGGCAAGCGAAACCAGAAATTAGTTATATACAACTGGAGCAAAATGTGGGCAGAGCTAAAATCAGAAATCTGTTAGCCGAAAAAGCTCAATATGAATTTTTACTTTTTCAAGATTGTGATGCTGAAATTGCATCTCCCTCCTATTTTGAGAACTACCTTACTCAATGTCAAGAAAATAAAGTTGTTTGCGGAGGAACTATTTATAAAACTGAAGCTCCCGAAGACAAATCTTTAATGCTTAGATGGAAGTATGGTAAAGAACGAGAAGAAAAATCTACCGAAAAAAGACAACAACAACCAAATACAGCTTTTACCACCAATAATTTTTTAATCTCAAAGGAAATTTTTAACACCATTAAATTTGATGAAAGCTTAGTAAAATACGGACATGAAGACACCTTATTTGGTTACGAATTGTCTCAGCAAAACATCATCATTCATCATATTAACAATCCGCTTATACATATTGGCTTAGAAAGTGCAGCTGTTTTTTTACAAAAAACTGAAGAAGGTATAAAAAATCTTATTCAAATTATACAAACTAAAAAGCCGGAAAAAAAATTCTATCAGGATGTTAAATTACTCTCTTACTTCTTAATAATTAAAACTTACCGTTTAAATTGGTTGTTCAATTTGTTATATCAATTTTTTCATCAAAAAATATATAACCACCTGAAAAACAATACAAATCCCACCATAAAATATTTCGATTTATATAAGATATTGTTGCTCAATTATTACTTCAACTTATCCTCAAAAAAACGTTAATAAATCAATTTAAGTCGGTGTATTTTAATAAGTAAAATCTATTAAATTTGGAGCTAATTATTTTTTTAGTAAAAACTAGAAATTAAAAAACAACATGTCAGAAGAACAAACACCAGAAAGAGACGAAGAGTTTGATAACGATAATGGTGACAATTCATTAGGAAATGTAATTCACATTTCAGGAATGTACAAAGAATGGTTTTTAGACTATGCTTCTTATGTAATTCTTGAGCGTGCAGTACCACATTTATACGATGGATTAAAACCTGTTCAGAGAAGAATATTGCACTCCATGAAAGAAATGGATGATGGACGTTACAACAAAGTAGCGAACATTATCGGTAATACCATGAAATATCACCCTCATGGTGATGCTTCTATTGGCGATGCATTGGTTCAATTAGGACAAAAAGATCTATTAATAGATTGCCAAGGAAACTGGGGAAATATTTTTACTGGTGACCGTGCTGCAGCTCCCAGGTACATTGAAGCTCGATTAACAAAATTTGCCTTAGAAGTTGTTTTTAATCCAAAAACTACTACTTGGTTATCGTCTTACGATGGCAGAAATAAAGAACCTTTTACCTTACCTGTAAAATTTCCACTTTTATTAGCACAAGGAGTTGAAGGTATTGCCGTTGGTATGGCTTGTAAAATATTACCTCACAATTTTAATGAACTTATTGATGCTTCTATTGCCCACCTAAAAGGTAAAAAGTTTACCCTTCTACCCGATTTTATAACTGGTGGATCGGCAGATTTTTCGGGTTATAATGATGGATTGAGAGGTGGAAGAGTTAAAGTGAGAGCTAAAATTGTTCAGGAAGATAAAACCTTACTAAAAATTACCGAACTTCCTTTCGGAACGACTACAGACAAGCTTATTGAGTCTATCTTAAAAGCAAATTCCAAAGGAAAAATTAAAATAAAAAAAGTTGAAGATAATACTTCTGAATTTGTAGAGATATTGCTTCACTTGCCTTCTGGCGTTTCTCCTGATAAAATGATAGATGCACTGTATGCTTTTACAGATTGCGAAATATCTATCTCACCAAATGCAGCAGTTATTGAAAACGATAAACCACAGTTTTTAGGTGTTACAGAAATGCTAAGGCTTTCTACCGACCAAACGGTGGAGTTGCTTAAAAAAGAGTTGGAAATTAGAAAAGGTGAGCTGGAAGAACAATGGCATTTTTCATCTTTAGAAAAAATCTTCATCGAAAATAAAATTTATGTACAACTACATGGATTAGGTTATGAAGAAGCTATCACACTTACACAAGAACTTTTAAAACCTTTTGAAAAACAGCTTGTAAGAGCGGTTACGGAAGAAGATATTAAGCACTTATTAGAAATTAAAATGAGACGTATTACTCGTCATGATGCTGAAAAAGCAGATGAGAAATTGTTGTCATTAGAAGAAGAATTAGCCAAAACCAAACATTACCTTGCTAATTTAATTGAGTATGCCATTGATTATTTTAAAGAACTTAAAAAGAAATATGGCGAAGGAAGAGAACGTAAAACAGAAATTCGTTCTTTCGAAAATATTGATGCAGCTAAAGTAGCAGTTAGCAACGCCAAGTTATATGTTAATAAAGAAGAAGGATTTATCGGACATAGTTTAAAAAGAGGCGAAGGAGAGTTTGTTGCCGATTGTTCTGATATAGATGATATAATTGTTTTCCGTGAAGATGGCAAAATGGTGGTTACCAAAATTGCTAATAAAACCTTTGTTGGTAAAGGAATTATTCATGTTGGCGTATGGAAAAAAGGTGACAAACGTACTATCTACAACATGATTTATCAGGATGGTAAAACTGGGCCTTCTTATATGAAAAGGTTTGATGTTACTTCTATTACCAGAGATAAAGAATACGATTTAACAAAAGGCTCTACAGGTTCTAAAGTTCTTTGGTTTTCTGCTAATCCTAATGGAGAAGCTGAAACGGTATTGGTAAAACTTCGTCCGAAAGCCAATGTGAGAAAGCTAAAATTTGAAATAGATTTCTCTGAATTAGCTATTAAAGGAAGAGGTGCTAACGGAAACCGAGTAACGAAATACATTATCGCTAAAATTGAATTGAAAGAAAAAGGTGTTTCTACACTATCTGCCAGAAAAATTTGGTTTGACGATACTGTTCAGCGTCTTAATTCTGAAGGTCGTGGTGAGTTTTTAGGCGAGTTTGGTTCTGAAGATAAAATCCTTACCATTATGCAAAGTGGCGAATATCAACTTACCGGCTTCGACTTGTTTACCAAGTTCGATGAAGATATGATTGTTATTGAAAAATGGAATAGAAAAAAACCAATAACAGCCATTTATTTTGATGGAGAAAAAGAACAATACAATGTGAAAAGATTCTTAATTGAACCTACCGATAAAAAAACATTGTTTATAACAGAGCACGAAAAGTCTTTCTTAGAAATTGTTACCACAGATTGGCTTCCACAAGTGCAAATTAATTTTGCCAAAGTAAAAGGAGCAGAAAAAGACCCCGAAGTAATTAATTTAGAAAAATTCATTAGTATAAAAGGAATGAAAGCTATCGGAAATCGTTTAACTGCTAATAAGGTTAAAAATATAGATTTATTAGAGCCATTACCTTATGAGGAAGTTGTTGAAGAAAGCTCAGAAGAAATTCCTGAAAATGATCATGAAATGACGGATAACACCATAAGCAATGATGACGGTATTGCTACAGAAGAAACTGAAACTAAGGAAGAAGATACTCCTCCAAAGCAACAAACTTCATCTGCTCATAAACCTAAGCCTATTAAGGATATTTCTGACGAAGAAGCCAACCAGATGAAATTGTTTTAACTTAAAATGCCCTAATGATAACTTAAACCATAAACAACTTAACTACAAAATAAAGCAAGGTTTCTCAGTAAAAAAATCGGAAAAAAATAAGGGAAATCTTCAGAGCAACGTGCAAAACCAAACGGTAAAATTTCCGAAAAACTTGCTCACCAACAACTTGAAAGAATAATGATATATCTGTCATAGGAAGAGTCTGCTTTCATTTTCGGCTTAAAGATTGTTTGAACTACAAAACTTTATTTCTTATTTTAAATTTTCTATACATATATAGAATACTAATATTTCAAGGCAACTAAAACTGTTCTAAACAGTCTATAAATCAACTGTTTTATTTATATTTGTACATTGCAACAAAATTTGGTGCTATTTTGAAAAACTATTTACTCATAATCAGTCTTCTATTGGTTTTTTCGGCTGTTGCCCAACGACCCTATATTGAGTTTAAAGAAAACAAAGGCCAATGGCACGACAATATACTCTACAAAGCAAAATTACCTGCCGGAGAAATATTCTTAGAACAAAACAGCTTGACTTATCAGTTTATAAAAGAAGCTGATTTACTAAGAATAGATGAGTTACATCACAACTTTATTAAAAACCCTACCACTACTGATTCTATTATTAATTTACATGCGTTTAAAGTGAATTTTAAAAATTCTCTAAATGCTACGTTACAACCTGCTGTATCAAGATCCGACTACGAAAATTACTTTCTAGGGAATGATAGCTCCAAATGGGCATCTAATGTGAAAAAGTACGAAGAAGTTAGTTATCTCCAACTTTACAACAACATTGATTTAGCATTTTATCTTAAAGATGGTCTTTTTAAATATGATTTTATTGTTCAACCAAATGGTAATCCTCAAGACATACAACTCACTTACCATGGTGTTGATGAAATTTTCATTAAAAATGGCAACTTGCACATAAAAACATCAGTAAATGAAATAGTTGAACAAAAACCTTATGCTTATCAAAACGTAAATGGTAAAGAAAAAGAGGTGAAATGTTTGTTTCAATTAAAAAACAACACGTTAAGCTTTCATTTTCCAAAAGGTTACGATACTAACTATCCATTAATTATAGATCCGGCTCTTATTTTTGCTTCGTATTCTGGAGCTACTGTTGACAATTGGGGATACACCTCAACTTTTAATAATTTAGGAAACTTATACGGTGGAGGTGTAAGTTTTGGAGTTGGCTACCCTGTTACAACAGGAGCCATACAAACCACTTTTGGTGGAGGAGCTTTAGATATTACCATAAGTAAATTTTCACCAAATGGTTCTTTTTTAGAATATTCTACCTATTTTGGAGGAGGTAATTCCGACTACCCTCATAGTATGATTGTAAATAGTAACGATGAATTACTAGTTTTTGGAACAACAGCTTCCAATAATTTCCCTACAACACCGGGCGCTTATTCAACTTCACTTTCTGGAGCTTTTGATACTTATGTAGCTAAGTTTAGTGCCAACGGACAAACTTTATTGGCTTCAACTTATATTGGTGGTACTGGAAATGATGGTTTAAATAATGTACAACCACTTCAATACAATTATGCTGATGAACACCGAGGAGAGATTATTGTTGATACAAACGATAATATTTTTGTAGCTACAGTTACTTCTTCTTCAGATTTTCCAGTAACAGCAGGAACAATACAAACAACAAATGCAGGCGGAAATGATGGTTGTGTATTTAAACTTTCTCCTAACCTAAATACGCTACTTTTTAGCACCTATATTGGCGGAACGGGAACTGATGCTGCATACTCCCTTCAATTTGCTAGTAATGGAGATATTTTAGTTACTGGAGGAACTACTAGTACTGATTTTCCTACTACTTCTGGAACATTAAACCCCACAAGTTTAGGCAATACTGATGGTTGGCTAATGAAAATAAATAACAATGCCACAACAATACTTGCAAGTACCTATATTGGTACAGCAAACGATTACAACCAGTGTTATTTTGTACAATTAGATACCGCTGATAATGTTTATGTGGTAGGACAAACAAGAAATGGATACCCTATTTTTCCTGCTACAGTTTATAATAACCCTAGTAGTGGACAGTTTTTACACAAACTAACTAACGATTTAACTACAACTGTATTTTCTACCACCTTTGGAACAGGTTCAGGCTTTGTGGATATAGCTCTTTCGGCTTTTTTAGTTAATGAATGTAATTACATTTTACTCTCTGGCTGGGGAGGAGCTGTAAACTCTTCTGCATTAGCAACCAATAGTACTACAAATAACTTACCCATAACTGCTAATGCTTTGCAACCAACAACAGATGGTAGTGATTATTATTTAGCCATGTTTTCAGAAAACGCTGATAGTTTAATGTATGCCACTTTTTTTGGCGGTAATGCCAGTTTCGACCATGTTGATGGAGGTACCAGTAGATTTGATAAAAAAGGAATTGTTTATCAAGCTGTTTGTGCTTCTTGTTTTGGCTCTACATCAGACTTCCCTACTACCCCTGGTGCTTGGTCTAATACTGATAATGGACCTAATTGTAACTTAGGTGTCTTTAAATTAGATTTATCCAGTTTAACTGCTGATGCCGAAGTTTTTACAACCCCATTTTATTGTGTTGGTGATACCGTTCATTTTCAAAATCTAAGTAATGGTGGTGTATCCTATTTTTGGGATTTTGACGATGGAAATACTTCTAATGAATTTCAACCTAAACACGTATTTGATTCTGCAGGAACTTATCATGTTATGCTAATAGCTCTCGATTCTGTTTCGTGTGTTTTAGTAGATACCGACTATGTAGATGTCTTTATTGCAGCTCCACCAACAGCTATCACTAATCCAATTAATGGTATTTGTAGAGGAGACTCTATTCAACTTAATGCGAGTGGTGGTGCAACTTATGTATGGTCTCCAAATTATAATATTTCTAACGATAGTATTGACAATCCTTTTGTTTGGCCAGATACTACTACCCTATATACTGTTGTAGTTTACGATAGTTGTGGGATTGATACTGCTGAAATATTAGTCACCGTTTTTCAAAAGAATATTAATATAAACCCTGACACCATGGTCTGCTTGGGACAAAGTGTGCAACTCACAGCTTATGGTGGCGTGAGTTATTTGTGGCAACCTGCGGTTAGTCTTAATAATAATGCCGTTGCCAATCCTACTGCTACACCAAATAACAACACCACTTATACTGTTGAAATAACTGATAGTAATAATTGTACTTGGGATACTAATACTACTGTATTAATTGATTCCATTTTACCGAATGCTTTAACTATGGCTGATGATACCATTTGCCAAGGAGATACCATTACCATATACGGTTCTGGTGGACAAACTTATTCATGGACACCAAACCCAACACTATCCACTCCAAATGACTCATCTTCTTTAGCTTACCCAACACAAACAACAACTTATATTTTAGAAGCTGCCAACGGTTGTGGAAATGATTTTGACACCGTAACCATTTATATAATTGAAGTGCATGCTGATATTGTAGATGACACTTCTGTTTGTATTGGAAACAGTGCTAACTTATGGGCTAGTGGAGGAGAAAGTTATTATTGGTCACCAACAATGGGGCTTAGCAATAACACTAGTTCCACTATCTCTCCAATAATTTATGTTCCCATAACTTATTATGTAGATGTAACCGATAGTAATGGCTGCACAACTGTTCTTTCCGTTTTTGTTGATACCTTAACCAATCCAAAAGTAAATTTAGGTGATGATATTGAAGCTACTTGGGGAGAAACTGTTCAACTTAATTCTAACTCAAATGGTGTGCAATACACATGGACACCAATAGAAGGATTGAGCTGCTCAGATTGTCCTAACCCGATAGTAAATGCTCAAGCGTCTTCTACTTACTATTTAACCGTTTTAGGAGCTAATGGGTGCTATAGTTATGATACGATAAGTGTATTTTTTGATGGAGCTATTTATGTCCCTAACTCCTTTACTCCTGATGGTGATGGAATGAATGATATTTTCTATGCTTATGGTGTGGACATTAAAGAATTTGAGTTGTATATTTTCGACCGTTGGGGAGAAAAACTTTTCTATTCTGATAACATGGAAGACGGGTGGAACGGAACTTACAAAGGTACTTTAGTAAAAAACGACACTTATGTTTGGAAAGTAATTTTTAAAGATGTACTCGATAAACGAGGCGAATTAATTGGTACGGTTACTTTGATAAGATAACTAATAAGGATCTACATCTATTGAAATTCTAATAGATTTATATTTACTAAATGCTTCAAAATGGTGCTTTACTTCTAAAATTAAATCACGGGCTTTTGTTACCGAAATTTTTCTTTCAATCTTTATTAAAATTTTCTTCTGGTAATAATTTTTAACTCTTGATACTGCTGGGAATTCAGGTCCTAACACACGAGTTCCAAACTTCTTTTTAAGTGCATTGGTAAACTCATCCGCTCCTATATTTAATTTATTTTGGTCTTTATGCTTTAATGTAAAACTAATTAACCTGCAATATGGCGGATAGTTAAACTTTTTACGCTGAATCATTTCATCATTATACATTTCTATATAATTACTCTCCATTACCTGTCTAATAATAGGATGATATGGTTCGTAAGTTTGTATAATCACTTTTCCCCTCTTAGTTCTTCCTGCTCTACCACTTACCTGACTCATCATTTGATAAGCTTTTTCAAACGCTCTGAAATCAGGGAATTTAAGCATGTTGTCTGCATTTAATATCCCAACTAAAGAAACATTATTAAAATCCAGACCCTTAGTAACCATTTGCGTCCCTACCAAAACATCTATTTGATGTTCCTCAAAATCGTTAATAATTTTTTGGTATGCATTTTTACTTTTAGTACTATCGGCATCCATTCTTGTAATTCTAATCTTTGGGAAGAACAATGCCAACTCCTCCTCTATTTGCTCTGTTCCAAAACCTTTGAGCGAAATTCTACTACTTCCGCAAGCAAGGCATTTTGAAGGCATATTTTTAGAAACTCCACAATAATGACACTTTAGCTGATGCGTATATTTGTAATAGGTTAAAGAAACATCGCAATTATTACATTCAGGCACATTTCCACAATCTTCGCAAATCATAAAAGGTGCATATCCTCTTCTGTTTTGAAACAAAATAACTTGCTCTTTATTTTTAAAAGCCTCTTCCATACTTTCTATTAGTAGCGGAGAAAAGTGAGATTTCATTTGTTTTTTTCTGGTAGCTTCTTTTATATCTGCACAAAGTATTTCGGGAAGCAACACCTTTCCATGTCGGTAATTTAATTCTACCAATCCGTATTTATTTTCTTTAGCATTCCAATACGTTTCAATAGCAGGAGTTGCTGACCCCAACAATACTTTTGCTTTATGCAATTTCGCCAACACTATGGAAGCATCTCTGGCATTATATCTAGGAGAAGGGTCGAATTGTTTAAAAGTGTTCTCATGTTCTTCGTCAATCACTATTAAGCCTAAATTACTATATGGAAGAAACATTGCCGAACGAGCTCCCATAATTATCTGAAATCTCTTATTTTCTTTGTTAGCAGATAAATTAAAATTCAACACTTCATTCCAAACTTCTACACGTTCATTTTCATTAAATTTAGAATGATAAACGCCAATAGTATCGCCAAAAACTTTTTGCAAACGCACAATTAACTGAGTTGTTAAAGCAATTTCGGGTAACAGATACAGTACTTGTTTACCTTGTGCTAACACTTCTTTTATAAGCTGAATATAAATTTCTGTTTTTCCAGAGCCAGTAACACCATGTAGCAAAACAGTATCATGTTGTTTAAAGGATGTTTTTATTTCGTTGTAAGCTGTTATCTGATGTTCATTAAGCGATTTAACATCTTGTACTTCTTTTCCATAATCATCTAACCTATTGACAACCACATCATAAATCTCAAAAATATTTTTCTCTACCAGCTGATTGATAATACTACTACTTACATTAGCTTTTTTTTGGAGATTTAATTTTGGAACTTCGTAAGTAACTTGCTGATAACGATTAGAAAGCTGAACAAAACTCATTAATGCAGCCAATTGTTTTTTAGCTCTAGATAAATCATCAAAAATTGCTGGAAGATTTTCCTCTTGATTAGCAAAAGCTGTCAGTCTAACAAACTGCACTACTTTAGGCTTATATTTTTCATTAATTTCTTCAACAACTATAATGATGTTTTTTTCTATCAGCGATTTTATAATTTGATGAATATTTTTTACTGCTAAAATTTCAGAAACATCGCTAAGTGTCAGTACTTCCCTAACCGTTAAAGCCTCATAAACTTGGTATTCATCATCACTTAAATCGTTGTCATTAAACTCAGTATTTCTATTAATTACAAATTTTGTTTCGCTAGATAGCTTTAAAGCTCCAGGAATAGCCGCATTAAATATATCACCTGGGTAAGCAAGATAATAATCGGCTATCCAATCCCAATGTTTTAACTGTTTTTCATTTACAATGGAATGGTTATCTAATATAGCATATAAATATTTTGCTTCATATTCTTTTGGTGGAGTATGGTGTTTGTGTTTAACTAAAGCAGTATATAATTTACCTCCTCTACCAAAAGGCACAATAACTCTCTGACCAATGATGATATCATCATTCAATTCATTTGGCACCCTATACGTAAAAAAGTTAGGTACAGGCAAAGGCAATATTACGTCAATAAAGAGGGTATCTAACATTGTAAAAAGAAAGTTGTAAAAGTAAACATATTACCCTCTTGGTTAAAAAAAATCTTTTCAAGATTTTACTTTGAATTCAAATAATACAAATGAAATTATCACATAAAAAATTACATATCTTCAATATTTAATGGAATATAGCTATTTTTGTCGCTTATTAAATTTTAACTATGAATTTCAAACAACTTGCATTATCTGTTATATTGATGTTAATCATTACACTTTCCATCAATGCACAAAACGGAACTATTAGAGGATTTATTTATAACGAAAAAACAGGAGAATCTGAGATTGGTGCTACGGCCTATCTAAAAGGCACTACTATGGGGGCAGCATCTGATATTAACGGATTTTACTCTATTACTAAGATACCAGCAGGAAATTATACCTTAATGGTTACCTCCTTAGGTTTTGATACAGTTAAAATTGCTGTTTCTATTAAGGCTAATGAAATTATTAATCAAAAAGTATATTTAAAAGAAGGCTCTGTTATGCTGAATACTTTTGAACTTTCGGCAGAAAAACAAGAAGCTAGAACCGAAGTAAAGATGTCTGTTTCTAAAGTAACTCCAAAAGAAATTAAATCAATGGTTTCTATTGGTGGAGAACCTGATATTGCTCAATATTTACAAGTATTACCTGGTGTAACTTTCACAGGAGATCAAGGTGGACAACTTTATATCCGTGGTGGTTCTCCAATTCAAAACAAAGTGCTGTTAGATGGAATGATTATCTACAACCCTTTCCACTCTATTGGTTTATTCTCAGTTTTTGACACCGATATTCTTAAAAGTGCAGATGTATATACAGGAGGTTTTAATGCTGAATATGGTGGTAGAATTTCTTCTATAATGGATATTACCACTAAAGATGGTGATAAAAACAGATTAAGAGGAAAAGTTTCTGCAAATACTTTTAGTTCAAAGTTAACTCTTGAAGGGCCTGTTTTTAAAAGCAAAAAAGAAAATGGAGGAGCTACAACCTTTGTTTTATCTGCAAAACATTCTTACCTAAACGAATCTTCTGAGTTATACAAACCTTATTTTGAATCACTTGGTTCTGACAACACAAGAGGTATAGATACCGCAGGTTTACCTTATAACTTTACAGATTTATATGGTAAAATTACTTTTGGAGCTAACAACGGAAGTAAATTTAGTTTGTTTGGTTTTAATTTTAAAGATGGAGTTGATTTCCCTGGTGTTTCTAATCTAAGATGGAACTCTAGTGGTGGTGGCGGAAATTTTGTGTTTATTCCAGCTTCATCTAGAACTCTTATTGAAGGGGTTGTAGCTATTTCTAATTATGAAATTACCCTAAGTGAAGCCGATGAAAACCCAAGAAGAAGTGAAATTAATGGTTTCAATATTGGAATGAACTTTACTAGTTTTTCTGGCGATAATCAATTTAAATACGGTTTTGAAGTACTTGGATTTGGAACAGACTTTCAGTTTACCAATTCTGTTGGCAGGTTAATCCAACAAAAAGAAAGCACTACAGAACTTGGTGGTTTTTTTACTTATAGAATTAATAAAGGTAAATCTGTTATTGAGCCAGGCTTAAGGGTTCAACATTATGCTTCTTTAGGAAACACATCTTTAGAACCTAGATTCGGTTATAAATACAACTTATCAAACAAAATAAGACTAAAATTAGCTGCAGGAATGTATTCTCAAAACCTTATTAGTGCTAATTCCGATAGAGATATTGTAAACTTATTTTATGGTTTCTTATCTGGACCAGATAACTTACCCGAAAATTTTACCGACAAAGATGGTGAATCTAGAGAAGTTGGTCACAAATTACAAAAAGCAAATCACTTAATTACTGGTTTTGAAGTTGATGTTGCCAAAAACATCACGTTAAATGTTGAAGGTTATAAAAAATGGTTTACCCAACTAACCAATACCAACAGAAACCAAATATTTAATGAAAACGACCCTTCTGCAGCAGATAAAGCAGATATTTTCAAAAAAGAATTTATTATAGAAACTGGCGAAGCTTACGGAATTGATTTCAGCTTAAAATACCAAACTGCTAGAGTTAACCTAAATGCTATTTACTCGCTTAGTAAAGTAGATAGATGGGATGGCATAACCGAATACAATCCTGTTTTTGATAGAAGACATAATGTAAACTTAGTTGGTGTTTATACTTTTGGTAAAGGATTAAACTGGGAGTTTAGTGCTCGTTGGAACTTAGGTTCAGGCTTTCCATTTACACAAACACAAGGTTATTACGAAGGAATGGGATTCTCATCAGCTGACCAAGATTACACCAGTTCTAATGGCGACTTAACCCTTCAATTAGCCGATCTTAACCAAGGTAGATTACCTTACTACCACAGATTAGATATGAGTTTAAAAAGAAAATTTGTATTAAGCAAAAACTCTACCTTAGAAGCTAATGTTGGCGTTACCAATGTTTATAACAGAAACAATATCTTTTATGTAAATAGAGTAACAGCAGAAGAAGTTTATCAATTACCTTTACTACCTAGTTTTGGTTTAAATTTAACTTTTTAAAACTAAAAAGAAAACAAATCAATTCTTTTTCAATAAAGAATTGCACGAATAAAAAAAAATGGTAAATTTGCGACCGTTTAAATTAAAAATTATAGAAAATGTATGCAATTGTAGAAATAGCAGGGCAACAATTTAAAGTTGAAAAAGACCAACAAATTTTTGTGCATCGTTTAGAAGATAAAGAAGGAAGTAAAGTTACTTTCGATAATGTTCTTTTAATTGATAACAACGGAAAAGTAAATGTTGGCGCCCCAGCTATAGCAGGTGCTAGTGTAGCTGCTA
>JAVVER010000058.1:0-20658 GCA_032251145.1 Vicingaceae bacterium
GTATCATCACAGCCACAAACAGGGTCATATTCCATTGTACAAGAGCAATCATTTTTCCAATCTGTTTTTTCACAATCATCTTTTTTACATCCTGTTTGTGTAAACCAAATAATTAATGTTAATACTATTATAGATTTTATTGTTTTCATCAAGTAGTTATTCTTCCCCAAACATACAAAAAAATCCCGAATTACTATCATTTGTAAATTGGGATGTTAAATTGTGTTAGCAATTATTTAACATAGAACTAGCTTACCTTAGCCAAACATTGTTTAATCACTTGGTAAGTACGTTCAGCATTGTTGTCTAACCCTATAGAAACTCGCACTAACCCTTCTGTTAAGCCTATTTGTTTTCTTTCTTCTTCAGGAATTTCTGATGAAGTACTTCCGCCCGGAGCGCTAAACAAGGTTTTGTACGAACCTAAACTTACTGCTAAATAACCCACATTGTTGTTTTGCATTTCTTCCATTAAAATATTGGCTCTTTCTTTGGTTTTCATGTCAATTACAAACAGGCCGCCAAAGCCAAATTCTTCATTGTACATGGTTTTCATTAACTCATGTTGCGGATGATTGGCTAATCCTGGATACGTTATTTTAAAACCATCTTGTTCTAATTTAGAAGCGATATGTAATGCATTGGCACTGTGTTGCTTCATTCTTATATGTAATGTTCTTAGGTTTTTAAGTATGCTTGCAGCTCTAAAACTATCTAATACAGGACCTAATAACATACTTGCTCCGTTGTTTACATCAGAAAGGGAATCAATAAATTCTTTAGTTCCACAAATACACCCGGCAACGCAATCGCTCATTCCGTTAATGAATTTAGTCATACTGTGTACAACTATGTCGGCTCCCATTTCAGCAGGAGAGAATATCATTGGCGAAAAAGTATTATCCACTACTAATTTGCAATTGTGTTCTTTAGCTAATTTGGAAAGTGCAGCTACGTTAGAGATTTCTAACATAGGATTGCTCATGGTTTCGCAATAAATTATTTTGGTGTTGGGTGTGATGGCATTTTTTACATTTTCAATATTAGTAGTATCTACAAAATTTACATTGATATTGAATTTTGGTAAAAAGTTCTTCATAAAAGCATAAGTACCACCATAAATGGTTCTACTCGAAACGATTTCATCACCAGCATTACAAATTTGTAAAAGAACATTGGTAATAGCTGCCATTCCTGAACCTGTAACAGATGCACTTTCTGTGCCTTCTAATTGAGCTAATGCCTGAGAAAGATACTTATTCATTGGGTTCCAATGTCTGGAATATAAATAACATCCTTCAATTTCGTGTTCAAAAATTTCTTCCATCTTACCTGCTTGTAAAAAAGTGTAGGTTGAAGAATCAGTAATAGAAGGATTTACTCCTCCAAATTCACCAAAATATTGTAAGTCTTGAATATTGTCTGCTGGTTGTAATTTTTTGCTCATAGTTTTAAAATTTTATTTGGCAAAAGTAATAATTTTAAGCTTTTTTATTTGGTTTAAAACACAAAATATAATTTTGTATTTTAACAAAATGGCATTTGAAAGCGTATTTTATTTGTTGGTGTTTTTAGGGGAGGGATTTTGTTACTTGTTAGTCAGTAGAATAGGTTTGTTAGGTTGTTCTTAGTTGTTAAGCATACTTTAAAATTCTCAAACTATTTAGTGCAGCTAAAACAAAAATGAAGAGTGAAAAGAGGGCAATATCATTAAAGTTGAAACCAAGATCGAAAAAAACACCAAAAATAAGTGGTCCGAGAGCTGTAGCAAAAACGCCAACGGTAGTAAATAAACTTCTTACTGAACCTAACAGTTTGGTGCCAAAAAGTTCGGCCATAGCTGTATTTTTTATTGGATTAGTAAAGCCATTGGTAATCCCTATGCCTGATATAAAAACAACGTACACCCATTTGCCATTAAACAATAACAAGGTTAAAACACCAATAAAGAAAGGCAATAGTGTAAATGGAAATAGTTTTTTTGCAGACCATCTGTCGGTTAAGTAACCACCAATTAAAGTAAAAACCGCACTTCCGATAGCATAAGCCGAGAAAGCTAAGGCAACAAACTCTGCTGACCAATTTTTTACCTGACCCAAATTAAGTTGAAAGAATAAAAATCCTGTTCCTATTGCTCCGGAGGCTATTCCAGATGGGGCTAAAATCCAAAAGAATTTGTTTTTAATGAGGTTATAAGATTTGGCATTTTGTTTTTCTTCGGTCGTAATTTTTGCGGGAATAAACAACCTTAATTTTGAATAACTTTTGTTGGATTTTAATAAAAACAAACTCAATGGAATGAGTAATAAAAGTACTGCGGCACAAAGTAAAAAAGTTGTTCTCCATCCAATAAAGGCAATTGAGCTAACTATTATAATGGGTAAAACAGCTTCTCCGACAGGATGTCCGAGCGAGGCAATACTTATTGCTTTACCTCTGTTGGCAGTGAAAAACCTAGCCATGCTTGTTATAGAGGTATGAGTCATTAATCCTTGTCCGAATAAACGGATGCCATAAATGGCTAAAAATAACATGATGGCGTGGTAGGCTTGAGAAAAAAGTAGCAGTGACAAGCTAAACATAATCAATATTCTGACGCTAAACTTTGTAAGTCTTAGTTTGTCGATGTATCTTCCTAGCCAAACTATGGTAAAAGCACTTGCAATAGTGGCAACACCATAAATACTGCTAAATAAACTGTCTGATAAATTAAAATCTTTTTGAAGAAAAGGAACAAATAAAGAAACAAAAAAGGTTTGTCCGAAACTTGAAAATAAAGAAAATAAGAAGCCGAAAGAAAGCAAAGAGATGTTCTTTGATAAAAAGCTATTTGAGATTTTCATTTATTACGGTTAAAAAACCAACTAACAACATAAGTTAGTTGGTTTTTATATTTCTTAAAAATCGAACATTCTAGGCTGACCCTAATTATCCTAAGAAAGGATACCTATAATCCTTAGCCGGAACAAAAGTTTCTTTAATTGTTCTAGGACTAGTCCATCTAATAAGGTTAAGGTAAGAACCTGCTTTATCATTAGTTCCTGAAGCTCTTGCTCCACCAAATGGTTGTTGACCAACAACAGCACCAGTTGGTTTATCATTAATGTAGAAGTTACCAGCAGCATTTTCCAAGATTTTAGTAGCTAGGTTAATGGCTGGTCTTTCTTTGGCTAAGATAGCACCTGTTAACGCGTATTCAGAAGTGGCATCTAACAATTGTAGTGTTTCTTCATATTCGTTGGCATCATATACATAAATGGTCATAAATGGACCAAAAATTTCTTCGCACATGGTTCTGAAATGTGGGTTAGTAGTAAGTACAACGGTTGGTTCAACAAAGTAACCTACAGATTTGTCGTATTTTCCACCACAAATAATTTTTGCATCATCTTTGGTTTTGGTGTATTCAATAAAAGAAGCAATTTTGTCAAAGCTTTTCTCATCAATTACAGCATTTATAAAATTGCTAAAATCTTCTGGTGAACCCATTTTGAAAGAAGCTAAATCAGCTTTTACATTTTCAATTACTTCATCAGCAATGTTAGAAGGTATATAAGCTCTAGAGGCAGCAGAACATTTTTGTCCTTGGAATTCAAAGGCACCTCTTGAGATAGCAGTTGCTACTTCTTTAGCATCGGCAGATTTATGAGCAATAATAAAATCTTTACCTCCTGTTTCTCCAACAATTCTTGGGTAAGATTTATAAAGATCTATGTTGTTACCGATGGTTTTCCATAAGTTTTTGAACACTCCTGTAGAACCTGTAAAGTGTAAGCCAGAAAAATCTGGATGTTTAAATACAGCTTCTCCAAATTCTGGTCCGCTAGCATAAACAATATTAATAACACCATCAGGTAAGCCAGCTTCTTTAAACAATTCCATAATTACATGTGCAGAATAAATTTGTGTGTTGGCAGGTTTCCAAACTACAACATTTCCCATTAGGGCAGGAGCAGCACATAAATTAGCACAAATAGAAGTAAAGTTGAAAGGCGTAATGGCTAATACAAAACCTTCTAGTGGGCGGTATTCCATTCTGTTCCAAACTCCGGGAAGTGATTCAGGTTGTTCTTTATAGATATCAATCATATATTGAACATTGAATTTGAAAAAATCTATCATTTCACAAGCAGCATCAATTTCTGCTTGAAAAGCATTTTTACTTTGACAAAGCATGGTAGCAGCATTCATTCTAGCTCTATATGGTCCGGCTAATAAATCAGCAGCTTTTAAGAAAATAGCTGCTCTATCTTGCCAAGGTGTATTTGCCCATGTTTTTCTTGCTTCTAATGCAGCTTCAATAGCTTGGTGAACATATTGTGTATTTCCTTTGTGGTAAAAACCTAATTCGTGTTTGTGGTCGTGTGGAGGATGTATGCTTACATGAGCATCAGATGTAACAGCTTTACCGCCAATTACCATAGGAATTTCAATTTTTTTGCTTTTTAATTCCTTGTAAGCGGCTAACAATTCTTCTTTTTCTTTAGAGCCGGGAGCATATCCTTTTACAGGTTCATTTGTTGCTATTGGTACATTAAAATATGCATTTGCCATAGTATTTTTATTTTTATGTGTTTATAAATTTTTTCGCTGACCAAAATTACCAACTCTAAGAGAGTCTGCCAACAAAATTGCTTACTAATCTAACTAGATAATATCATCACTATCATTTTGGAATTTAAACCCAAGTCTTTTACCAGTTTTAAGTTTAATGATAGAGGTAACTTCGTTTATTTCTTGAACACTTACTGTGCTCATTGCTTCATATCTTGGGGTTAATAAATCAAACTCCATAGAATATAAAATGGATGATTCAATAATGTTTTTTATTTTTTTAGTGTTGATGGTTTCATTAATAAAATCGTTGTAAAGAAAACCTAATTGTCTTTTGCCTTCTACAAAGTAATGTTCGTCTTTATTAACGAAACAACGAGCTACTAAATAACCAATATCATCCACTCTGTTGTATTTAAAAGAGTCTGCTAAAAAGTTATAGATGTTAATCATTCCGCAGTAGGTTCTCATTCTGTCTTCTTTAACATAAGATGACTTCCAGATGTTATGAGATTTATCGAAATCAAAAACATTGGTATGCATAAAAAACACCAGTACATCGCCTCCAAATTTTATCTGAAATTCAAAATCCGATTTGTCTATATATTCAAAAGTAACATCTTTGTCCACATCGCACATTTCACTTCCTAACTCACCAATAAGTTTGTTGGCTTCTACTTTAAATTCCTGAAAAATGGCATAGGTTGTTTTATATACCTGTTGCTTTAAACAAGCTTTTTCTTTCAGAGTGTCTAAAATAAGTTCGTGTGCAGTTGGTTTTTTCATTTTTTTTGGAGTTTAAATCTCTAATCAATAATTTCCAATTTTTAATCTTAATACGCTTTAGCAAAAACTACTCGTTGGGTAGATGGTTTGCCTGTTAGAATACATTTACCTTCTTCTTGTTTATTGTTTAAAGGGATGCATCTAATAGTAGCTTTTGTTTGTTGTTTAATTTCTTCTTCGGTTTCAGGAGTACCGTCCCAATGAGCTAAAACAAATCCACCTTTTTCAATAAGTTGGTTAAATTCGTCCCAACTGTCGGCTTTGTTGGTCATTTCTTCTCTGTAATCTATTGCTTTTTGGTATAAATTTCGTTGAATTTTTTCCAACAGGTTTTCTACTTTGTGAGCTAAATCTTTTTGCTGTAATGTTTCTTTTTCTTTAGTATCTCTTCGAGCAATTTCTACTGTTCCATTTTCTAAATCTCTTGGTCCAATAGCAATTCTAACAGGCACACCTTTAAACTCGTATTCAGCAAATTTCCAACCTGGTTTGTGTGTATCTCTGTCATCGTATTTTACACGAATATTTTTTTCTTCTAATTCTTTTTTAAGCTGTAATGCTTTTTCAGAAATCTGGTTGAGTTGTTCTTCACCTTTATATATAGGAACAATAACTACGTGGATAGGAGCAATTTTAGGAGGCAATACCAATCCTTCATCATCAGAATGAGTCATAATTAAAGCTCCCATTAATCTAGTAGAAACTCCCCAAGAGGTAGCCCAAACGTATTCTTGTTTACCTTCTTTTGAAGTGAACTTTACATCAAAGGCTTTAGCAAAATTTTGACCTAAAAAGTGAGAAGTTCCTGCTTGTAAGGCTTTGCCATCTTGCATTAATGCTTCAATACAGTAAGTTTCTTCAGCTCCAGCAAATCTTTCGTTTGGCGTTTTTAAGCCTTTTAAAACCGGAATAGCCATCCATTCTTCAGCAAAAGTAGCGTAAACTTCTAGCATTTTTTCTGCTTCTTCAATAGCCTCATCTTTGGTGGCATGAGCAGTATGACCTTCTTGCCATAAAAATTCGGCAGTTCTTAAAAATAAACGCGTTCTCATTTCCCAACGTACCACATTTGCCCATTGGTTAATTAATAATGGTAAATCTCTGTAAGATTGAATCCAACCTTTGTAGGTGTTCCAAATAATAGCTTCGGAAGTTGGTCTAACAATTAGCTCTTCATCTAATTTTGCATTAGGGTCAACAATTAATTTTGATGGATTTTCAGGGTCAGTTTTTAATCTATAGTGAGTCACTACAGCACATTCTTTAGCAAAACCTTCAGCATTTTTCTCTTCGGCTTCAAACAAACTTTTTGGTACAAACAATGGAAAATAGGCATTTTCATGACCAGTTTCTTTAAACATTTTGTCTAATTGAGCTTGAATTTTCTCCCAGATAGCATAACCATAAGGTTTAATAACCATACAACCTCTTACAGCAGAGTGTTCTGCTAAATCTGCTTTAACAACTATTTCGTTGTACCATTGAGAATAATCTTCCTTTCGAGTAGTAAAATCTTTTGCCATTTATTTTAGGTATATTTTTTGATAGTGTGTGGAACTAATTAATTACTTTTATAAGTGTCAAAATTAGTTTAAAAATTTATTAAATCTATTATGAAAACAATTCATCTTTTAATCCTTTTACTAAGCATTTTTTTAATTTCTAGCTCTGCCTTTGCTCAAGATGATTTTTATACTGAGAAGCCGAGTAAAGAAACAGTTGTTCAAACGAATGATTCAGATAGTTTAGGAGTGTCAATTTTTGATGAAGAAAATTATATGTCTGAAGAAGATTATTATGATACTTATTATAATGATGAGTATATTAGTAGCGAGGTGTATAGTTCTGAAAATGAAAGGATAATAGAAGAAGAGCAACGTAAGGCAAGAAACAGAAGAATAGCGGGAGAAATTGTTGGAGAAATCATTTACAATGTTGTTTTTAGTATAGCTGTAATATTAACATGGTAGAATTGATTATTGGCACAGAGTTTGCTTTTTCGTAGGTGTTAACATTTCATTAACATTTTTTGAAAAAGTAAAGAATATAAAAATATAAAGATATGAAAGCACTAAGAACCATAGCCTTAATAATATTAGCCACCTTTTTAGGGGCAAATGTTTACGCACAAGATGATTTTTATCCCTCATCAAAGAAAAAATCTAAAAATAGTGATGAAGCTAATTATCTTAAGCAAGAGCAAGAAGAGATAAATGATGCAGATTATTCAACTGCTACAGATTATTATTACGATCAAAGAGAAAGAGAAGCTCAAGAAGAATATAATCGTCAGATGGGAATTACGGATTCTACTACTTATTATGAAGATGAAAATGGTAATGTAAGAATTACCAATAACTATTATAATGGTGATAATTATAATTTCGACAACGAGTATTATGATTATGAATATACTTCAAGAATCAGAAGATTCCATAGGTCATCGGGTAGATATGGTTACTATGATGACTATTATACTAATTACTATTATTACAATTATGACCCATATTTTTATGGAACAAGTATTTATACGAGTTATGGATGGTGGTATCCAAGACCATGGAGATGGAATGTAGGTTGGGGCTGGGGTGGAGGTTACTATGGTGGCGGCTGGGGCTGGGGCATGGGCTGGGGTAGTCCATGGCATTGGGGCTATGGTGGTGGCTGGGGATGGTATGGATCTTCATACTGGTCTGGCTACAACCACGGTTACATGAATGGTTATTATGATGGTTTATATGCTTCAGGTAACTACTATAACAGCTACGATAGAAATAGCCATTATTATGGAAAAAGAGGAAATACAGGAGGTTCTGATGGTTACGGAGGAACAAGAGCTACTACAGTAAATGCAGGTGCAAAATCGTTATCTTTTGGAGAAAAATATGAACAAGCTGTAAAAAGTAACCCTAGTTTGAATACTATTCCTAAAAGTGGCATAAACAATTCTCCAAAGAACAATGCTAACACTCCTACTAAAAATAATGTGAACACTCCGGTGAAGCAAAATACTTACGGAACAACTCCAAAAACTAATCCTACACCTGCGGGGACTAATCCGAAACCTTATACTCCGCCAACAAAAACTTATGGAGGTAATAATCCTAACACGACTCCTACAAAACCAAGTACAACTCCGACTAAGCCTTATACACCTCCAACAAGGACGAATACACCTAAGACGAATCCGAAGCCTAGTTATACGCCTCAACCTAAAAATAATACTAGACCGAGTTATACTAAGCCTTCGCCTAAGCAGAATTATAACCCACCAAAGTCTAATTCTAAACCTAGTTATTCACCACCAACAAGAAGTGGCGGAAGCTACAACAAAGGTGGAGGAAGTAGCGGTGGCTCTAGAAGCGGTGGTTCTTATGGAGGAGGCGGAAGATCTGGAGGAAGATCACCTCGTTAATTAAATCATTTATTGAATTTTAATAAACAAATTATGTTAGTATCTAAATATAAATTAGTTCAAATAGCTTTAGTCGGAGGTTTGTTCTTTGGTTTCGCTATTGATGGTAAAGCTCAAAATGAATTTGATGTACTACGTTATTCTAATATAGAGCATTATGGAGATGCACGATTTAATGCAATGGGAGGTTCTTTTGGAGCTTTAGGAGCAAATATGTCTTCATTAAGTATAAACCCTGGAGGTTTAGGAGTTTATAAAAGTTCTGATTTTTCTTTTACTCCTTCATTTCATTATAATTATTCAGAAAGTGTGGCTGATAATACTTTGGCAGCAGATGGGAAATTAAACTTTCATTTTAGCAACATAGGTATTGTTGGTGCTTTTGAAGCCAGTAATGGTTGGAGGTCTTTTAATATGAGTGTTGGATATAACAGATTGGCAAATTACAATAGAAGTGTAACCATTAACAGTACTACAGATAACTCCTTTTTATCCACTTATACAGATGAATTAAATAGTTATGATTTCTCTCAGGGTGGAGATATCGCAGAAATGTTTCCTTTTACCGCCAACTTAGGATATCAAACATATTTGGTAAATCCAATGGCAGCCGATTCATCTAAGTTTGATCATGTTTTTAAAGATTCTAAAAATATAAAACAACAAACCAATATAGAAACCAAAGGAGGTTCGGGAGAGACTTATTTTGCAATGGGAGGTAACTATGGAGATAAACTATTTATTGGTGCTTTAATAGGCATACCTTCTGTACGATATGAATACAATAGATTTTACAGAGAAACTTCTGAGGAAGGTGATACTTTAACTGACTTTAAGGCTTTCTCGGTTAATGAAAACATTAAAACATCTGGAGCAGGGGTTAATTTTAAATTAGGTATGATTTATAGTTTTTCAGATTGGTTTAGATTTGGTATAGCCTTCCATACACCAACAGTTTATGGGTTGTCTGATAGTTGGGAAACAACTGTGGTTTCAGAAAATAAAAATGGAGAAAAGCTTACAGAAAAATCTCCCTACGGAACTTTTGATTATGTTGTAACAACCCCTTATCGTTTTATTACAAGTGGTGCATTTGTTTTCAGACAGTATGGAGTGTTAAATGTAGATTATGAATATGTAGATTATTCTACAGCAAGAATAAAACAAGATAATTCCTTTGGTGTCGGAGCAGATTTTTCTTTAGAAAACCAAGCCATTAGAAGTAATTTTGAAAGTACTCATAACATTAGAGTGGGTACAGAATGGAGGTTAGATCCATTTAGATTTAGAGCCGGATATCGTTTTCAAGGAAATCCTTTAGATAGTAAGTTTAATGCCGATTATGGTTCTAACTTATATTCTGCGGGTATAGGTATAAAACAAGATGAATATTATTTTGATGTGGCGTATGCTGTGAGAAAATATAATTCGGTAACTTCAATTATTGCACAACATGGTGATTATGCAAGAGTAGATTTAACCGATCATTACCTTTCATTTACATTAGGATTCAGGTTTTAAATAAAAATAATATCTCGCAAAGACGCAAAGACGCAAAAGTTTTCAATTCAAGTAATTCCATTTTTTTATCAATAAAAAGCTTCAAGTATTTTAATGCTTGGAGCTTTTAATTTTAAACAGTTGAAAAGTGGTTGATAAATCATCTGTTTAAGATGAATTTATTAGCAGTAAATAGTGAAGTCGTATTGCTACTTTTCTTACATTTGCATCCCTTTTTTATTCACTTAATTCATTAATTATTTATGGCAGCAAATAAATTTTCAGACAGACATATCGGTCCTCGTGAGGAAGATAAAAAATCAATGTTGTCTTCAATTGGGCTTAACTCAATAGAAGAATTAATCAGTCAAACTATCCCTGCAAAAATCAGGTTGAAAAAAGAGTTGGAGTTAGATGCTCCTCTTACAGAGTACGAATACCTTAATCATATTACCGAATTAGGTGAAAAAAATAAAGTATATCAATCTTACATTGGGTTAGGTTATCACAGCACTATTACTCCATCAGTTATAAAAAGAAATGTTTTCGAAAATCCAGGATGGTACACTGCCTATACACCTTATCAGGCAGAGATATCTCAAGGAAGATTAGAAGCGTTGTTAAACTATCAAACAGCAGTAATAGATTTAACAGGAATGGAGTTGGCAAATGCCTCTTTATTAGATGAAGGAACTGCAGCTGCCGAAGCAATGATTTTAGCTTACAACAGTAGAAGCAAAGCCTTGAAACAAAGTGATGCCAACCAATTTTTAGTTTCAGCAGATTGTTTGCCTCAAACCATAGACATTTTAAAAACAAGATCAACTCCACTAGGAATTGAATTGATTATTGGAGACGAAAATTCTTTTGCATTTAACGATAAAGTTTTTGGATGTATTTTACAATATCCAACTGTTAAAGGTGCAATTAATGATTATAAAAACATTACTGCCGAAGCTCATGCCAATGAAAGTATGGTAGTTGTTGCCACGGATTTATTGAGTTTAACACTATTAACACCTCCGGGAGAATGGGGAGCAGATGTTGTTGTTGGAAGTTCTCAACGTTTTGGTGTGCCAATGGGTTATGGTGGACCTCATGCCGCATTTTTTGCTACAAAAGATGCTTTTAAAAGAGCAATTCCGGGTAGAATTATTGGTGTTTCTGTTGATGCACAAGGCAACAGAGCATTAAGAATGGCATTACAAACCAGAGAACAACATATTAAAAGAGACAAAGCTACTTCTAACATTTGTACAGCACAAGTATTGCTTTCTGTAATGGCAGGAATGTACGCTGTTTATCATGGTGCAGAAGGACTTAAAAACATAGCAACTACCATCAATAAGTTAACAGCTCAATTAGCTGCTGGAATTGATGGCTTAGGTTTAAAAAGAGTCAATAATACTTTTTTTGATACGTTGACTTATGAAGTTAGCAATGAACAAAAAGCTGCTATCAATAAAATTGCGTTAGAAAATAAAATTAACCTTAATTTTTATGCCGAAGGATTTGTTTCTATGAGTATTGGAGAAACAGAAAATGAAGCTACTATAAAAGCATTAATAGCTGTTTTTGAAAAAGCATTAGGAAAACAAACAGTAAGTAACTCAGGTGTGCAAGGAATACCAGCTGATTTAGTAAGAAGATCTGCTTATTTAACGCACGAAATTTTCAATAAATATCGTTCTGAGTCGGATATGATGAGGTATATTAAAAGATTGGAAAATAAAGATTTATCACTGACTCATTCTATGATTTCTTTGGGTTCTTGTACCATGAAATTAAATGCAGCATCAGAGTTAATCCCTTTAGGATGGTCAGATTGGGCAAATATTCACCCATTTGCTCCATTAGATCAAGCTCAGGGTTACCAAGAGATGTTGAAAAAATTAGAAGATGATTTATCTGAAATTACAGGTTTCGATGCAGTTTCTTTGCAGCCAAACTCAGGAGCTCAAGGCGAATATGCAGGCTTAATGGTAATTAGAGCTTATCACGAAAGTAGGGGAGATACGCATAGAAATATTGCATTAATTCCTTCATCAGCTCACGGCACTAATCCTGCAAGTGCTGTAATGGCAGGGATGAAAGTAATTGTAACCAAATGCGATGATAACGGAAATATTGATGTAGCAGATTTAAAAGCTAAAGCTGAAGAACATGCTGCCAACCTTTCTTGTATTATGGTTACTTATCCATCTACACATGGTGTTTATGAAGAAAGCATTATGGAGATTACCGAAATTGTACATCAAAATGGTGGACAAGTTTATATGGATGGAGCTAATATGAATGCACAAGTGGCACTTACAAACCCTGCCAATATTGGAGCAGATGTTTGTCACTTAAATTTACATAAAACTTTTGCCATTCCTCATGGTGGTGGTGGTCCTGGAGTTGGTCCTATTGGAGTAGCTAAACACTTAACTCCATTTTTACCATCTAATGTTATTGTGAAAACAGGCGGTGATAAAGCTATAACAGCTATTTCTGCTGCTCCTTGGGGAAGTGCTTATGTTTGTTTAATTTCTTATGGATATATTAAGATGTTAGGAACAGCAGGGTTGAAACTTTCTACTGAAGCAGCTATTTTAAATGCTAACTACTTAAAATCAAAATTAGAGCAACACTACAAAATATTATATACCAATGATAAAGGTAGAGTAGCTCACGAAATGATTTTAGAATGTAGAGATTTTAAAGCAGCATCGGGTGTTGAGGTGAGTGATATTGCTAAACGTTTGATGGATTATGGTTTTCATGCTCCAACTGTTTCTTTTCCTGTTGCAGGAACATTAATGGTAGAGCCTACGGAAAGTGAAAGTAAAGAAGAGTTAGACAGATTTGTTGAAACCATGATAGCTATTAAAGAAGAAGTAAATGATATTATTGAAGGCAAAGCCGATAAAACCAATAATGTGTTGAAAAATGCTCCGCATACTTCTAAAGTTTTATTAGCTGATAATTGGGATAAACCTTACTCAAGACAACAAGCTGCATTTCCATTAAAATGGGTAGAAGATGCTAAATATTGGACAACTGTTGGTAGAGTAGATGATGCTTATGGCGACAGAAACTTAGTTTGTAGCTGTAATCCAATTGAAGATTACGCTGAAATCTAAATTTTAAAAATACAATTAAATAAAAAGCCCTGAAAGTTAAAACTTCAGGGCTTTTTTGTTTACTAGCTTTTATAAGATTACTCCACCACTAACTTACCACTCTGCACCATTTTATCATTTTGTAAGACATTGTAAAAATACAAACCTGATGATAATTGGTTGATGTCTATTTGGTTATTAGTGTTGTTGATGGTTTTGTTCATTAAAACTCTACCCATCACATCCATAACTTCTAAAGAAACAGTTCCATTTTTTGTTTCCAAATTATGTGCAATAGTAACTTGACCATTAGCCGGGTTAGGATAAAGAATTACTACATCTTTTTTAGTGCTAGTTGTATTTGTTTCGTTGTTTGATGAACCTAAACGTAAATTGTTCCCAGTTTGTGGTTCAACAATTTCTATCACTTCGTTGTATGGATTACGAATGCCAACATTTTCTAACAAGGCTTGAGCATTAGTACCAGATTGACAAAGAGGAGTAGCATCAGCTACTTGTCCTATTGTTTGGGCTTTTGTAGAATCGGTCAACAACGTATTTTCTCTTTCGGGAGTTGGCATATAAGCTACCACCACATTATGAAGTTCACAAAATTTGGTGTTAATTGGGTCGTTATCCAACACATCTAACTGTTGTTGAGCTCCCAACACATCTTCATTTGCTATTCTAACCAATGCTAATAACTGTTCTTGTTCGTTTGTTCTGATAGGTTGTTGCATTAAATAATCTTCTACCAACGCAAAACCATCATTGGTAACCTCATCAAACAACAAATCTCTGATTAAATCATTTTCTGTACGTTGAAATTCTGATTGATAAAAACTAATTTCTTGTTGCAACAACTCCATAGCTGATTCGCCTGTTTGAGCATTAGCAATTTGATTACTGATACCTTTAGGTAAAATCATATCTGCCAGTGCTTCATCAACATCTGCACTCAATGGACTGTTAGCCAATAATACTTGTTGCAAATGACCACTAGGTGGATTACTTGCTAAATAAGCCAATAATACTTCATCCGAAAGATAAGGAGAAGCTGCTAAAAGAGCATCTTTTACATCGCCATTACTATTTGTTGCCATAAAAGCCAATAGTGCTTGTGTATCTCCAGCATCTATTAAATTGTTCAGGCTGTCAAGAATTAACCTAAGACCACCAAGGGCGGCTGTTAATTGAGCTCTTGTTCTTTGGATACGCTTTGGGCAGGAAGTGGTTGGGTGGAAATTAATCAATCCTGGACAAGCGGTTGGGAAAGTATTAGTATTGTTTATAAAGGGAAATGGTTTCGGCTCTAAATTAAAACCATTTTGAAGTGCATTGTATTGATAAGTAACAATATCTTGCACTATTGGAGAAGACTGCATCCAAAAATCGCCTGTTGCGGTATAAGAAAAACGATTATTAGCAGGTGCTAATTGATTTGGAGTACAAAACCCTTGTGCAGTTTTAATTCGACCAGATGAAACCAAAATATCATAATGAGAAATAGTTTCATAACTGTTGCATTTAAAAACTAACCCTACTCCACTATTGGTATTCCCTATTCCATTGCCATTTCTTTGTGCGGCTTGTGATGCTACAAAAAGGTTGCTAAAGGTATTGTTGTAAATTTCATTATCATCAAAACCTGAATTGTTTACATACACGCCCAGAAAACCAAAATGAGTGGTTGTAAAATCATTATTTTCTACTTTATAAAATTTGCAATTATCTAAATACAATCCGTAGGAGGCTGTATTAGATGAAGGTGGGAATGCCGACATCATTCCTACATCAAAATTATTATCTGATACATTAGGAAATTCCATGCCTGCTAAATAAACACCTCGCCAGTTATCATCAAAAATACTATTTACAATCTGAACAGTAGTTGAGGCATTCATATCCGTTGCTCTTATGCCCATAGTAAGATTGGTAAATACACTTTTGTTCATGTTAGTACAAGGATTTGAAAGTGGATTTAAACATTGTTCTCTTACTGTAAATTTAGTATTGAACGACAAAATTCCTGTTCCTCTGCTAAGATAAGGATAAATACCTGATGGAGCAGTATTGTTAAACTTACAACCTGAGAAATTAATACCCATAACATCATTCATAATTACATGAATAATTACCGGATTTAACAAAGCATTATTCAGCGAGTTATCGGTAGTAAAGGTAGTGTTGATAAAAAATGAACGGTCGTTAATTCTGTTTCCGTTGAGCATGGAGCTATAAGGATTAAAAATAACATCATTACGGTTGTTTCTAAAGGTGGTAGTGTTGGTTTTAATTATACCACCATTATGGGCATTAAATGGTGGTAGTGTTGTTCCTGTTCCTATAGGAATAGGTCTTCTGTAGTTTATTGCTCCTTCTAAGGCATGTTCAATTATGGAGTTATTGGCTATAAACTCCCCCGAAGTAAGAGGCTGAAAACTGTTTGTTCCTGTTCCCCAAACTTCCACTCCTTGCCACATTAGTCCTGTGCCTCCACAATCATCATAAACGGTAAGAGTAGTACCATTATTAATAGTTAATTTTGCTCCGTTTTCTACAATAAGCCTTGCTCCAGGAGCAAACTCAAAACGCATGTTGTTGATGGTAATGTTGGCTCCAGATTTTATAATTAATAAATCTTTAATAGTTATAGGAGAGCTTAAATTGCCCGTTCCTATGGTATTATTACCATCACTCCAAGTATGTGTACCACTATACTCGTGGGAGTTGTTATCACTACTAATACTATAACTGCTAAACTCCAAACAACACTCTGGTGTAGCATTAAAATGAGCAGTATAATCCATGCCGTCTATTTGGTCGGGGAGGATGTATGACCATAAATTTTCAGAAGGACTAGTAATGCTTCCTACCAAATTATAATTAGTTAATGGTAAAGCAGTATTGTTCCATTGAGATGGGGATGAGAAAGGATTGTTGGGATTAGAATACGTAGCTAAATTATTGCTATTAGCAAAATACAACTTACCATCTTTTCCTAATTCAATTTGAGAATATCTAAATTCTTCATGCGTATTTCCAACGGTGTTTAAAGAAGGAATGTTAGGTGGTTGTAAACCTGACCCTATTTGATATACCTCTAATGTGGCGGGAAATGCAGTTGTTTTTGTTCTGTTTATGTATAAATAATTTCCACCTGGCGAAAATTCTAACCCATGAATAGAAACTTCAGTTGAAAAATTATTAGCTAAAGGAGTTCCATTACCTCCCGATGAATATTGTATAATTTCTGGATTTCCTATTTCAATACCATTTTGATTGAGTTCAAAAATAACTATAGATCTTATTGCAAGATTAGTCGAACCTATAGGATTAATGTCTCCAGCTAATGCCATTCTATAATTTCCGTTAGCCAGTTTTATTACTTCCATTTCAGCTTTTACTATTCCTGATGCACTCCATGAAAAATTAGAGATAGTAGCAGAAGCTATTTCACCATCAAAAGTTAATCCCGCGGCATTAAGTCTATATCTAAGAATTCTACCTTCCGTTAAGGTGAATATAAATCGTTCATTAGTTACTGGGTTAAGCTCTGTACTTGCATAAGAATGAGTGCCATTAGATGAAATATTAGGGTTGTTAGAAAAAGGCAAATCAAATATAGTATTAAAGTACTGTCCTTGGGTTACTTGAACCAAACCACCAACCATGTTGGGAAAATTAGAATCTGTTAGTCCTAAGTCTAATATAGCATAACCAGGTATAATTTCACTTTGTGTTTCAGGAGATTCTAACGAATCGGTGCTTTCTGCACTAGCATCACCTAAAGTAAATGTAGTAAAAATATAGTAGCGATTACAATTACCAGGGTCGGGTATTATCATTATTTCAGAATATCCTTTATAAGGAAATCCATTGTTATCAATTAGTTGGTTGTCGATAAAAGCATAACCATCTTTATTATATACTTTATCATCTACTACAAAAAAAGCTACCTCTCCATTAATATCCTGAAAGGCATTATGACAAAACTTAGCTGGTGTTTCATCATAATTATCGAAAAAGAATCCACTTTGTCCGCCAGGTGCGTTGAGGGGTTGGAGTGGTGGAATATTTAAAAATTGATAATAATAAGGAGGGAAACTCAAAATATTGTTTTGAGTTGGTTGGGCAAACCCAACAATTGAAATTAGAAAACTTAGAGCAAACAACCATAAACTGTAATTGATGTTGAAGGTTAATTTGTTATGTTTCATCTGCTTGTTTTTTGTTGTTATTAAATCTGTCAGATGTAACTCGCTAAAAGTCATTTTACTTTGCGTTAAAGTTTTTAATACGGCTCGTTTCATAATTTATAGGTTTTGGTGAATACTTAATTTTTACAAATGTATAAGGTTCAGTTAGCTTATCTTATTAATTTTAAAACAAATATATAAACGGTAGGTTCTATTATATAAATGGTCGGTTTTTTCAATTAAACGGTCAATTTTTAGAGGTATAAATGCTCTTTTTTTACATTACATTATTTTTTTATGTATATTTTTGTTAGAAATATGCAATTCAAATGTATCATAGAATTGTTGTTTAAATATTATATATTTGTGTAAATTTTATAACTAAAAAGAGAAATTATCCACTATGAGTATAGGTAAAAAAATAAAACAACTACGTGAATTGCGTAATTTTACACAGACACATGTAGCAAAAGAATTAAACATGAGTTTAAGCGGTTATTCTAAAATTGAACGTGATGAAACAGACGTTACAATTAATAAGTTAAACAGTATTGCTAAAATATTAGATACAGATGTTGGAACTATTTTGAGTTTTGATTCTAAGCAAGTATTCAATCAATATAATAATCAAGCTGCGACTGCAAATGGAGTGGTACAAAATCAGCAAATTATAGCTGACCAAAGCGTTAAAGATTTCTTTTCTAAACTAAATGAAGAAATTTCGTCTTTAAAAGATGAAATAAATTCCATAAAAAGGAAGAAATGAATTTAACAAAAAAAAATATCATTTTAATTTTAAGTTTATTACCTTATTTTGGATATTCTCAACAGATATTTCATCAAGATATTTTTTATGGAGGAGTAACTGGTGCAGGGTTTTCTACAGGTGTTGGTGATGGAGGAAATGGTCAGGTTATTGTAAATATTGACCCTGCGAGTACTATAAGAAAAGCATATTTATTTTGCAATAGATATGGTAATGCTCAACCGGTTAATATTAATTTAAATTCTATTAGTTACAACATTAACACTAATAATCAAGTTGGAAGTAATTTTGATTTGTCAGATTGTAATAATTCATGGGTATCTGCTATTCATGCAATTGATGTTACAAACGATATAAACCCATTACAAAATATATACAACATTAGTATTCCTAACCAAATGACTAATGGTTTTGATAAATATGGTGCATTTTATTTGTTGATTTTATATGAGAATAATTCATTTCAAAAAACAGCAGTAACAATTATTCTTAATGAAAAAGATGTAGCAGCTAACGTAAATTATCAACTTAATAATTTATTTCCAATTGACACTATAAATCCAGTTAGTATAGCAATTCATTCTGACATCCTATGGGACACACCAGATGACGGTTCATTTATTTTTTTGAACAGTAATAATATAGGACTTATCCAAGGTAGCGATAATGTTAACAGTATATGGAACGGAGCTGGTGTAAAAGGTCATTTTTATTATGAAAATAATACGTTATTTGGCTTAGATGACGATACTCCTGATAGCTTAATGCAGGGTACAGATGGTCTTGCTGATATAAAATCGTATGTCCAAAATAATACAACAAACCTAAATGTTAATATGGTTTATGAAAACAATATAACCAAATGTAACATTTATTTAGCTTTCTTCCTCACCTACACCACCCCCTGCGATACCTTTAGCACCGCAGCAACAGCTACCCAAGATACTATTTGCTTAGGAGATAGTGTACAACTCAATGCCACAGGAGGAGCAACTTACAGTTGGTTTGGAGCTTTTGGTGGCTTAAATGATACCAGTATAGCCAATCCCGTGGCAAGCCCACCACAAACCACCACTTACATAGTAACCATAAAAAACGATAGCGGTTGTGTAAAAACAGAGCACGTTAAAATTTGGGTAAGCCCTGAGCCAACACCAGATACTATTGTAGTTACTAATAATGTTTGTGGTGATAGTATTGGAAGCATAACCGTAGGAAATATTTCTAATGGAAATCCACCTTATAGTTATACGCTAACCAACTTGCAAACTACAAATAGTAATACCCAAACTACAAACACTTTTAACAATATCGGAACAGGGATTTATGAAATACAAGTAAGCAATGCCAATGGTTGTCAATGGCGAGATACAGTTACTATAACTGAAACCAATAATGCAGCTGCTAACTTTACGGCTAATCCTCAAAGTGGTGTTGCACCCTTAGATGTAACTTTTAATAATATCAGTACTGGAGCTAATAATTTTGAATGGACGGTAATCAATAGTAATGGAGATACACTTGCTCAACATTCAACAATCAACATTCAACACTTCTTTACAGAAGGCGGAACTTATGAAGTCTGTTTAATTGCGTATAACAACCAACCGCAATGTGCCGATACCAGTTGCAAAACCATTTTTATAGACCCCAATGAAGAAATAAGCCTATTTATTCCCAATGTATTCACCCCTAATGGAGATAATGAAAATGACAACTTTATTATTCAACTTATTGGAGCAGCCTATTTAGAAAGCTTAGAAGTACAAGTGTTTAGTCGTTGGGGGCAGGAGGTTGCAGGTTCAAAGTTTGATGTTCAAAGTTTGGCAAGTGTGATGGATAGCTCCCCTTCGGGGCTGGGGGCTTTTACAGTATGGAATGGAAAAACTACCGCAGGAAACAAAGCATCGGAAGGTACGTATTTTTATGTTGTTTCTTACACTACTAAATTAGGAGAAACAGTAACTCAAAAAGGAACGGTGAGTTTGTTGAGGTAAAAGCCCCCTAAATCCCCCGAAAGGGGACTTTTCCAACGCACAAAGCCAGTTCACTGTCGTCATTCAGAACGATGTTTTACAAAAAACTTGTTTTCATGTAAAACGAAGTGAATAATCTCAACTCCACTCGCTCGGTTGCACCGAGTGAGTTATATTTTTCTTACCTTTGATAAACTAATTGATGTCGGAAAAAAGAAAAGCAACTCTTGAAAGTAATTTTAAAATTAATACATGGTAAAATTGTTAAATACAATAGTAATATTAATCACTCGGCACAGCCGAGACTGGGGGAACTTTTTAGACATTTTGGTAGTAAAAGTCCACAAAAGAAACAGAT
>JAVVER010000059.1:0-20529 GCA_032251145.1 Vicingaceae bacterium
AATTTATTACACGAAGCCAATGAAGCTTATATTGTGTTAATTGAACTTTATGAAAAACAAGAACGTTTTAAAAAAGCGTTGGAAATTAAAAAGCTAAACGATAAAATTGAAAAAGAAATATTCACCATTGAAAAAATAAACAAAATAAATGAAATTGAAACCAGACTTAGATTATCTGAAAAAGAACAAATAATTACACAACAAGAATTAAAAATAAAAAAAGAACAACTTAATACGCTTGAAGCAAAATCAAAAATATCACAACTTTTCTACTTCATTTTGTTATGTATTGTAATTATTGTTTTTGTGATAATTATATTTATACGAGCTAAAAAACTAACCAATAAAATTAAAGCACAAAAACTATTGCTTGAGGTAAAAAGCAAAGAAGTAACCGATAGTATAAAATATGCTAAGCGAATACAATCGGCAATTTTACCATCCTCTAAAACCATAAAAGAACATTTACAAGATTCATTTATATTATACAAACCAAAAGATATAGTTGCAGGAGATTTCTATTGGCTAGAAAGCAAAGGCAACACAGTATTATTCGCAGCAGCAGATTGTACGGGGCATGGTGTTCCTGGTGCTATGGTTAGCGTAATATGTAATAACGGACTAAATAGAAGTGTAAGAGAATACGGACTAACTAACCCTAGTGAGATTTTAAATAAAACTCGTGAAATTGTTATCTCAGAATTTGATAAAAGTGAAGAAGATGTTAGGGATGGAATGGATATAGCACTATGTAGTTTAAAATATAATGTAAATGACTCCGAAACAGTAGGTACACTACAATATGCTGGAGCGAATAATCCACTTTGGATTGTTCGACCAATTTTAAACAATCTCGAACATCAATCATTAAACTTTGAACTTATAGACATTAGACCCGACAAACAACCTATAGGAAAGCATTTTAAAAATTTACCATTTACATCACACACGATAGAACTAAAAAAAGGAGATACCATTTACATTTTTTCTGACGGATATGCTGATCAGTTTGGTGGACCAAAAGGTAAAAAGTTTATGTATAAACCTTTTAAAAATCTGCTTTTATCCATTCAAGGTAAAAATATGAACGACCAAAAAGAAATATTAGAACAGCGTTTTAACGAATGGAAAGGAGACCTAGAACAAGTTGATGATGTCTGCGTAATTGGTGTTAGGATATAAAAATAAATAGAATTGAAAAAAATAATTATTTTACTACTATTTTATTTGTCATTTGTAGAAACACTTTTGGCACAAGTTTATCCAGCAAAGCATTATGGACTAAAGGAAGGGTTGCCCAACTCTTTCGTAACTCAAATTTTTCAAGATACTCAAGGTAATATTTGGTTCACGACTTCGGGAGGTTTTACAAAATTTAATGGTTCTTCATTTAAAAATTTTGGGTTAGATAATGGGCTACAAACAGAACTTGTTAGATGTATTACTGCCGATTTAACTGGAAAGTTATTTGTTGGAACTACAGGAAACGGAGTTTATAAGTTGGTAAAAGATACATTGATTTCAATATGCTCTGACTCACTTCCTAAAGAAATTTATACCCTAAAAGGAGACAAATATGGGCATGTTTGGGTTGCGACAAACAAAGGATTGTATCAAATAACCTCAGATGAAAATTGCGTTAATTATACAAAAAAACTCAACCTTCCGGAGGGACCTGTTACCCATATTAGTGAGGATAAGCAAGGTAATATATGGTTTGGTTACGATGAATATATTGGGTTGTTTAAATTGGAACTGCCATCAGCAAATGTTGTTCAGCAATATGACTCAACAAATGGATTAACTTCTGGCAGGATATTAAGCTCTTTTCACGATAGTAAGAACAATACTTGGGTAACCACTTTTGAAGGATTATATGTGATAAAAAACAATCAAAAAAATGCTTCAAAAATTAACCACAAAGATATTCCGAACTTTTATCTTTATGAAATAGTAGAGCCTAAAGAAGGTTTACTTTTAATAGGTTCGCATGAAGAAGGAATTATATTTTATGATACAAAAACAAATCAAGTTATAAAAAAAATAGGCTCTAAAAATGGTTTAAAAGCCGAGATTGCATTTAGATTGTTTCAGGATGTTGAAAATAATATTTGGGTTAGTTCTTGGGGAATGGGTGTTTCTAGGTTAAGCCTAACAGGATGGTCTAAAATTGACGAAAATACAGCAACAACAAATAAATTAATATATAACGTAATACCTTCAAAAAATGGAGTAATATATAGTACTTCAGACGGGATCATTGAATATAACAATATGAAGAAAACACCTCTTTATCCTGAATTTATCAAAGGAAATATTTTTGTGAGTTTTAAGGATGAAAACATTATTTTTTGTGCTAAACAAAAAAGTCTTTTAGTTTTTGATGTGGACAAAAGAAAATTAATTCAAAAAGAAGAAGAATACTTAAAAGGAGTGCGAGGAATTACAAAAAGTAAGGATGGTAAAGTTTATTTTGCTTCTTGGGGCGGAGGAATAAGTATTTATGAAAATGGTCAATTTTCAAAAATTACAGATTCTGTCGTTTCGAAAGTAAATCATTACTATTGTGCTTATACTAGTTCAGATGGTAACGTGTGGTTCGGATCATGGGATGGTGGTGTTGTTTATTTCGATGGTAATTCATGGAAAAGAATTTCTACCGAAAACGGACTGCCTTCTAATAAAGTAACCGCAATTAGTGAAGATTTTTCTAATAATATGGTTTTTGGAACTAATGGAGGAGGCGTTGTTATTTTTAAAGATAATCAAGCTAAAATAATTAATCATAAAAACAAGCTACTTACTAATTCAGTTTTTTCAATTATATGCGACAGTAATAGTATGTGGATTGGTTGTCAAGGAGGCGTTTCTAGGTATGATTTAAAAACAGGAAAAATTGAAAACTATGATTACTCAACAGGATTTGATGGGGATTGTTTGTTGGGGAGTATGGCTAAAACAGATAATATTCTTTGGGTTGGAACCACAAACTCCTTATGGAAATACGATGAAAAAGATGTTTTAAAAACAAACATATCTTTAAAAGCAATAATAGAAGCTGTTAATGTAAACAACTCTCCAATAGAGCAAACAAAAAATGTTTTTTCTTATTCAGAAAATAAGTTCAGATTTGAGTATTACACTTCACAAATATATCAGAATGAAAAAGTGTTATTTCAATATCGCTTAATTGGAGTTGATACAGCATTTTCTTCATTTACAAATCAAAAAGAAGTAAGTTATATAGAATTGCCTGCTGGTAAATATACTTTTGAAATAAAAGCCTGTTTGGATGATGTTTGTTCAACTAAAAATGCTTCATACTCATTTGAAATTTTACCCCCTTTTTGGAAAACATGGTGGTTTAGATTATTATCTGGATTAATTATAATTATGCTGTTTTATTTGTTTTATCGTTTACGCACCGAAACTTTAAGAAAACGTCAGGCTGAACTTGAAAGAATGGTTGAAACTCGCACATTTGAAGTTGTTCAAGAAAAAAAAGAAGTAGAACGTCAGAAACATTTGGTTGATGAAAAAAACAAAGAAATTACAGATTCTATTACTTATGCCAAACGCATACAGGAAGCCATTTTACCATCAAGATATTCATTAGCCGAAAATCTTCAAAATGGTTTCATATTATTTAAACCAAAAGACATAGTAAGTGGCGATTTTTATTGGCTAGAAAAACAGCAAGAGCAGCTATTTTTTGCAGCAGCAGATTGCACAGGACATGGAGTTCCAGGAGCAATGGTAAGTGTAGTTTGTGCTAATTCACTTTCTAAAGCATTACTTGAAGAAAGTATTACTGATCCAGGTAAACTACTAGATAGAACAAGAGAATTAGTAGTGCAACGATTTGAAAAAAGTGGTGAAGATGTAAAAGATGGAATGGATATTTCACTTTGTAGCCTTAAATTTTCTAGAAAAGCCAAACTTTCCGAAAGTTTAGAACTTTCGGAAAGTTCAGAAAGTTACGCTACACTTCAATGGGCTGGAGCCAACAATCCGCTTTGGATAATTAAACCCATTTCCAACAACCTCAAACCTCAAACCTCAAACGAGCTTGAGAGTTCAACGAAGTTAAACTTTGAACTTATAGAATACAAAGCCAACAAGCAACCCATAGGTAAAGTTGATAACCCTCAACCATTTAGCACACACACTATTGAGTTGCAAAAAGGAGATACTATTTATATTTTTACTGACGGATATGCCGACCAATTTGGTGGACCAAAAGGTAAAAAAATGATGTATAGACCTTTTAAAGAACTACTACTTTCTATACAAGAAAAAAGTATGGCAGAACAAAAAACAATTTTAGAACAACATTTTCAAAATTGGAAAGGAGACCTAGAACAAGTTGATGATGTATGTGTAATTGGAGTTAGTATATGATATTTTATGAGTACCTTAACTGATCTAAAATAAAGTAATGATTATCTCAAAAAATATATATGTATGTAATATTAGCTTCTGTTTTTGCTAGAGTACAAAAAAATAGCAAAAGAATTAATTGATTCTTAAAAAATCCTTCTCCCTCTTATCTCATAAACTTATCATCTAATAAACTTATAAACTCTTTTATCGCTTCCTAACTTTCATATTAATGAGTTCTACTATTAAAGAGAAAAATACTGCAAAATAGATATAGCCTTTAGGAACTTCGTAATGTACGCCTTCTATCAACAACATAAAACCAATTAAAATTAAGAATGATAATGCCAACACTTGCAAGGTTGGCTGATTGTTAATAAAGTTGCTGATGGCTTTAGCAAAAATCATCATTACAATTATAGAAATGACAACTGCAATTATCATTAAAATAATTTCATTGGTAAGTCCAACAGCTGTTAAAATAGAATCGAAAGAGAAAATAATATCCAACATTACAATTTGAAATATAGCACTGCTAAAAGAAGTAACCACTTTATTTTTAGATTTACCTTCTTCGGTATCTTGAGCAATTTTATGGTGAATTTCTGAGGTACTTTTTGCAATTAAAAACAAGCCTCCTATTACCAAAATAATGTCTCTCCAACTCAATTTAAAATCATTCAATTCAATTACTGGCTCTGTTAACCCAATTAAAAGAGTTATTCCAAAAAGCATGATTATTCTTACAATTAAAGCTAAGCTTAATCCAACAAAACGAGCACTTTTTTGTTTTTCTTGAGGTAATTTTCCAGCAACTATAGAAATAAAAATAATGTTGTCTATTCCTAAAACAATCTCTAAAAAGGTTAAGGTTAGTAATGCTATCCAAGTATCTAGTTGTAAGAAAATTTCCATAATGGGGTAAAATTTAATTTTAACCAAAATTAGATAAGATTTTACTAACTTTACTTACTGATTAAATTATAATGATGCGTTTTTTCTCCATAGTCTTATTACTTATATTTTCTTTCAGTGCTTTTGCACAGCAATCGAAAATAAACTTTGATTTACAGGCGGCTATAAAAAAATATAGTGCTAACAACCAAGTTATAACCTTATTTGTAAAAGGAAATGTTGGCGAAATAAAAAACTACTTAGAACAAAACAATGCCACTTATGGTTTGTCTGCCAAAGGCTTTATTCAAGTAAAACTGCCTGTAAATGAAATTGAAGCTTTTGCGAAAAATAATTTTATTGAATACATAGAATACACTACTCCCAATATTCAATTACTTAATGATACCATGCTGATTCACAATAATGTTGTTGATGCTCATTCGGGAGTTGCTCCGCTTCGTCAAAGCTATACTGGTAAAGGTGTTTTATTTGGTTTAATTGATACCGGAATTGATATTACTCACCCTGATTTTCAAGACACCTTAGGAAACACTCGTATCGTATCTTTATGGGATCAAACCAAAACTTTTGATGGAAATGCTTATGGATATGGAGCTATTTGGGATTCTAACGATATTAATTTAGGTATTAGCACACATCACGACCCATTTTTTTATAAAGGACATGGTTCTCACGTTTCTGGAATTGCCGCAGGAAACGGAAATGCTGTAAATGATTACAAAGGTGTTGCTCCAGATGCAAACATTATTGCTGTTGGAATAGATTTTTCTTCCGAAGAAGCTGCCATTGTTGATGCTGTTCACTTTATCTATTCTGTTGCAGATGCATTAAATATGCCTTGTGTAATTAACATTAGTTTAGGAAGTTACAGAGGTTCGCATGACGGAACAGATGCTCAGGCAGTACTAATAGATAGTATGATTACAGCAAAAAATGGGAGAGCTTTAGTAAGTGCAATAGGAAATGCAGGTGCTTTGCCTTTCCATTTACAACATAATGTTACAAATGATACTGCATTTACCTGGTTTAAACACAATGCTACAAGCGTATTGGGAACAGGTGCTGTTTTTTATGAACTTTGGTCGGATACAGCAGATTTGAATAATGTCAATTTTGCTTTTGGTGTTAATCTTCCTTCAGGAAGTTTTGCTTTAAGAAATAGAACTCCTTTTCAAAACATCCAAAATAGGCTTGGAAATTATGCTGATACGATTTTAAACACCAATGGCGATACGCTGGCTATTGTAGAAACTTTTGGAGAATTACAAGGAGATAAATATTTGTTGCAAGTAAAAATAGAAGAACCCGATTCCAACAATTATTTATTTAGTTTAATGACAACTGGTTCAGGAAAATTAGATATTTGGTCAACCAGCAATGGTATTTTAAGTACTTCTGAAATAGTTAGAACGGGGTTGCCATCAGCAGCCATTTATCCTAATATTATTCATTACCAGCTTCCAGACATTTTACAAACCATGGTAAGCAGTTTTACTTGTTCTCCAATAACCATTGCGGTGGGAACGTACCGAAACCGTAAAACGTATATGGATTACGATTCTACCATGCAAGTTACAGCCGGAACTCCAGGAACTATAGATATTGGCTCAAGCTTAGGTCCTAACCGAAGAAATTATCTAAAACCAGATGTTGTAGCTACAGGGAGATATATGATGAGTAGCGTACCCGATTCTACCATAAATTTTTATTTAGTAAACCCTGTTAATCATATGTGGATAGCTCCAGGAGGAAAACACATGCTAAAAAACGGAACTTCCATGGCTTCGCCTGTTGTAGCAGGAATAGCTGCTCTTTATTTTGAAAAATGCCCAAATGCCTCTATGGCTGAAATTAAAAATATGATAATCGCAAATGCTAAAAAAGATAATTTTACAGGAATAACGCCTACTTTTACTTATGGTAACGGAAAAGTTGATGGTTTTAATACCTTGGTAGCATCCAACTTTAACTTTACTCTTGGTAATGATACTTATGTGTGTGATGGAGATAGTATTAATATTGCTTCACCTCCATTTTCATCTTACTTATGGTTTAATGGCGATACTACCAATAATGTTTATATAGATTCAACCTCAACTGTTTATTTAGAAGTTAGCAACCAAAGTGGTTGTAAAGGTTATTCTGATAGCATTCAAATTACCCATCATGTTTTGCCTATAAAACCGATTGTTAATCTTATTGGAAATGATACCTTGATAGTTTCTACTAATAATGCTATTCAGTGGTATGTAAATAATAATCCGATAAGTGGAGCTAATGATACCATTTGGGTTGCACAAACATTAGGAAATTATTTTGCTATGATTACAGATAGTGTTGGTTGTCAGAATTATTCAGATACCATAACTATTACTTCTGTTGGAATAAATGAAACCTGGCAAGAAAACTGGTTGGTTTACCCCAACCCTATTCAAGATATAGTGTATTTAAAAAGTAAATCAAATAAACAAATTTTAGCGGTCTCCATAATAAGTATTAGTGGTAAAAAACTGTATTATTACCAACCATTTAGCACTTCAATTAGTATAACCACTCAATATTTACCAGCGGGTATTTACTTTTTAGAAGTAACTACCTCAACCGAAAAACAATTTTTTAAACTACTAAAAAACAAGTATTAAATGAACTTTCCATTTCATATTCTTTGTAAATTGAAGCAACCAAATCAATAAATGAAAACCTTTAAACTATTCTGAATAGTAAAATAAAAAATAAAAAACTTAATGAATTACTGGTAATAAGTGTATTAGCAATCAACTTATTAAATGCTCAAAAATGCTACGCACAAAGGAATTAACACCAATGGTTTTTTCCAATGTAGATTTACAAATGCTTTTTCAATTCGTTAATAAAAGCTTCATCATCCCAGTCTTCTGCGCCTGTTGAAGCTCTAATAATTTCTCCTTTTTTGTTTATTAAAAATGTTGTAGGTATGCTTTGCGAATAATACATCTTAGGAATATATCCTGTTGAATCTAAAATATGAAACGGCACATCATATTTCTTTTTTTCTTTGTAACTAGTTACTTTTTCTACTTTTTCATTAGATATTAATAAAAAGACAATATCTTCATTTTTTAATTCATTGTATAATCGATTTATGCTTGGAAGCTCTGCTACACAAGGCAAACACCATGTAGCCCAAAAATTAAGAAAAATGACTTTATCTTTATAATTTTCTAGTTTAACTATAGTTCCGTCTAAATTTTTAACTACCAAATTATAATCTGCAATTGGATAATTATTTATTGGTTTATCGTTAATATCATTACTTACATTTTCTTTCTCAATTACAGGAGGAGGTAAAGTAGTACTCATTATTTTTCCAGCAGGTTCTTTTAAAAGCTGGCAGCTGAATAAAAACATAAGTATTAATAAATATGCACCTTTTAGTAAATCATTTATTTTAAACATCTGTTGTTATTATTTTAATTTATCCAAGTTAAAGCATATTAAACAATTTGCCATTTGATAAAAATATTTAATTATTTGATGAATATTTTAAGATGTAGTCAACACCACCAACTCTTTATCTAATGGGTGTAAGTGCTGCATTAATGTCGGGATAATATCCATTCCGTAGAAAAGTAACAAGGAGCTCATATTATCGTGTCGCTCTTGCAAACCACCATTTGGGAAAAGTTTATCTTTTATGCTCCTGATTTGGTTTACAGCCACTTCCTCACGTTGTTTTTCTGCTTTTAGCAGACGAGCTTCAATATTATTAATGCCGTTGATAGCTTTCTGCAATTCTGCATTTACAACTGCTTGTAATGTTTTATCTAGCTGAATAGCTTTGTTTTCAATAGTTTCGTACAATTTAGCAAGTTGCTCTTTTTGTTGCGTAAGTGCTAGATTAATATCGGCATGTTGGGTAACATATTCTTTAATGAGTTCTTCTGTGTCTTCAAACAATTGAGGGATTTCCAAGCCTAATTTTTGCATTTTCTTTGAACTTCCTGCATCAATAATCAACACCGAGTTTCTTAAAATTAATGTTGGAAAAAACACATTATTAGCATTAAACATATCTTTTAGCTGAAACCAATATGCCAGTTCTCCTCCTCCACCTATGTAAGCCAAATTAGGTAAAATCACTTCTTGGTAAAGTGGTCGCAGTACTACATTCGGACTAAATTTTTCGGGATGATTGTTTAATTCCGCAAGGATTTGTTCCTTAGTAAAACTTAAATTGGTATTCAACACCTTGTATTGCTCATCCTCAACAACTATACGCTCTCGTAGGTTGTTGTCAAGATAAAACAAATTAATTTCTCGTGGTGTAACCTGACTTTTATACCCTAAATCGGTTAATTGCTGCGTGGTTTGTTCAATAAATTGGTGATTCTTTTGTGCAACTATTTCTTGCTCAAAATAAGGAATCATGCTTCGTTTTAGAGCTGCATCATCGCCATCAATAATTACCAAACCGTATTCGCCAAACAAATGGTTGACCAAGGCTTTTGTTGCTTGTGTAAAATTGCTATCAACAGTATAAAACTGCTTGAACAAGGCTACAATTTTATCGCCACCATTTCTATCGCCAAGCAATTCCTCCAATTGTTGAGCTACTTGTGGAGCATTCGTTAAACTTAATCTACCAACCGCTCCATCTTCTCCTGCTTCTTTTTGTATGGATAATCTTTCATTAAACAAATTAAAATGATTGATTTCCTCAAAATCGTGATCTTCTGTTGCCATCCAATAGACAGGAACAAAATCGTTTTCGGGGTAAGTAGCTTTAAGCGTTTTAGCTAAGTTAATAGCCGATATAATTTTATAAATAAAATATAACGGACCAGTAAATAAGTTGAGTTGATGTCCGGTAGTAACGGTAAAACAGTTGTTATTTTTTAATTGCTCTATGTTTACTTTAACAGTATCGCTTAATGGTAAATCTTTATATTGATGATGAAGTTGTTTTGTAAGCAACTCACGGTTAATGTCAGTTTGTTTACGTTCAGCAATGGCATCAGCAAAAGCTTGAAGTGAGCAGTGATGGTTGATAAAAGTATTTAGTTTTTCATCATTAGCCAAATAATCGTTGATTAACGAAGAAAAAAATGTTGTTTTTGAATAGGGTATTGTTTGTTTGTTCATTTAGTTAATGGTTTTTAGTTGTTTCTCGCAAAGTCGCCAAGATGCAAATATTGTTAATTGTTCAGTTCTAAGTCTTCAATCTTCAGATTAAACAGCCTAACCGTTCAACCAACTTCTCTTTTAGATTAACCTTTAATACATCTTTAAGCGAAGGGCTTCACCCATACGCTCCAAAATTACGCTCCTTCGGAGCTTTTATTAAGTTATTCTTCTGACTTCGGTCTTCCTGCTTCCATCTTCTACAATCTCTAATCTCTAATCTCTAATCTCTAATCTCTAATCCACTACCTCCCCATACAAATCAAAATCTCCTGCAGCAATAATTTTAACATTGGCGAAATCTCCTATTCTAACATAATGCTCAGCGGCATCCACCAACACTTCATTATCTACTTCAGGAGAATCAAATTCAGTTCTTCCAACAAAATAACCACCCTCCATTCTATCAAAAAGTACTTTAAATGTCTTTCCTACTTTCTTTTCATTTAAGTTAAGTGAAATTTGTTGTTGTACCGCCATCACTTCTTCAGCACGAGCTTCTTTTTCTTCATCAGTAAGTGTATCTTCATACTGATATGCATGGGTATCTTCTTCATGAGAATAAGTGAAAACACCCAATCTGTCGAACTGCATTTCTTGTATCCAAGTTTTCATTTCTTCAATATCTTCTCGTGTCTCTCCCGGAAAACCAACAATAAAGGTAGTTCTAATGATTATTTCAGGAATAATAGCTCTGATATCTTTTATTAACTGAGTAGTTTTTTCTCTGGTAGCCCCTCTCCTCATGGCTTTTAACATATTGTTTGAAGCATGTTGCAAAGGAATATCTAAGTAATTACATACTTTCGAATTGCTTTTCATGGTTTCAATAATATCTATCGGAAAACCTGTTGGGTAAGCGTAATGCAACCTTATCCATTCAATTCCTTCCACTTCCGACAAGGCATTCAGCAAATCCGACAACCTTCTTTCATTATAAATATCCAAACCATAAAAAGTAAGTTCTTGAGCAATTAAAATTAACTCTTTAACTCCTTGTTTGGCTAGGTTTTTAGCTTGTTCCACCAATTGTTCTATAGGTACTGATTCGTGTTTTCCTCTCATTAGCGGAATAGCACAAAAAGAACAAGCTCTGTCGCAGCCTTCAGAAATTTTTAAATAGGCGTAATGATTAGGCGTAGTAATAATTCTTTCGCCAATTAACTCGTGTTTGTAATCGGCTTTTAGGGTTTTTAATAATCTTGGTAATTCTTTCGTACCAAAATAAGCATCTACTTCGGTAATTTCTTTTTCAAGAGAATCTCTATAACGTTCGGAAAGACATCCAGTAACGTATAGTTTATCTACCAGACCTTCTTTTTTAGCTTCCGCATATCGTAAAATGGTGTCTATAGATTCTTGTTTGGCATTATCAATAAACCCACAAGTATTGATGATAACAATTTCGGAATCGTCTTGCTCTGCTTCGTGCTCCACTTCAAAACCATTGGCTTTAAGCTGTGTCATAGCTACTTCCGAGTCGAATAAGTTTTTAGAACAACCCAATGTAATTACATTTACTTTGTTCTTTTTTAAGGTTTTCGTTTTCAAAGAGATTTCAATTAATTTTTTGCAAAGATACAATCCGTTTTTTAGACTTTTGTCCGAAAAACGTTAAATGAGGTTAATGGGTTAATTTTATCGACAAATCAAGTTTTTTTTTATTCTTAAGCTTTCGCTTTTATTGCTAAATTTGTCTCCTTAAAAAAACAGACTTTTGCTTATGAATTTTATTGAAGAACTAAAGTGGCGAGGAATGGTTCACGACATGATGCCGGGAACTGAAGAACAATTTAACAAAGAAGTAACCTCAGCTTATATTGGGTTTGACCCGACTGCTGATTCCTTACACATTGGGCATTTAGTTCAGATTATGACCTTGGTTCATTTGCAAAAATCAGGACATAAACCTTTTGCTTTAATTGGAGGAGCTACAGGAATGGTAGGCGATCCTTCGGGAAAATCTGCAGAAAGAAATTTATTGACCCCTAATGAAGTTCAGCAAAATTTAGAAGCCATAAAAATACAATTATCAAAATTTTTAGATTTCGATTGTGGAGCTAATTCTGCAGAAATGGTAAACAACTACGATTGGTTTAAAAACATGAATTTTTTAGACTTTATTAGAGATGTAGGAAAACACATTACCATTAATTACATGATGAGTAAAGATTCTGTTAAAACTAGGTTAGAATCGGGCATGTCGTTTACCGAATTTTCTTACCAACTGGTGCAGGGCTATGATTTTTACTGGTTAAACACGAATAAAAATTGCAAAGTACAATTAGGGGGTTCCGACCAATGGGGGAATATTGTAACCGGAACAGAATTGATTAGAAGAATGTCGGGCAACGAAGCTTTTGCTGTAACTACCCCGTTAATTAAAAAAGCTGACGGAACTAAATTTGGAAAAACTGCCGGAGGAAGTGTTTGGTTGGACCCTGAAAAAACTTCGCCTTATGCTTTTTACCAATATTGGATAAATGCTTCTGATGATGATGCCAAAAACTACATTAAAATTTTTACTTTAAAAGATAAAGCCACTATTGATGCTCTTATTAACGAACATCAACAAGCACCTCACTTACGTATTTTACAAAAAGCGTTGGCTGAAGATATTACTGTTAGAGTCCACTCGCAAGAAGATTATGATGCGGCTGTAAATGCTTCTGAAATTCTTTTTAAAACTGGTGATGAAGCTGTTGAAGGATTAAAAAAATTACCTGAAGATTTATTCAATGCCGTTTTTGAAGGGGTTCCTCAAGCAGAAATTGCTGAAAGCAGTTTTAACAGCGGTATTCCTATTATTGAACTATTGGCAAATCAGACTAACTTTTTAGCTTCTAATGGTGAAGCCAGAAGAGCATTAAAAGAAAATTCTATTAGTGTAAACAAAAATAAAGTGGATGAAAATACGGTTATTGATGCTTCTTTTTTAATCAATAACAACTACTTGCTTTTACAAAGAGGAAAGAAAAACTATTTTGTCGTAAAAGTGGGATAAATTAAGGTGGTTTATAGATAGGACAACTTTTATCTTAATATAAATTTAGAGGGCAATTTCACTAATTGTAAGCGACTCTCCCCTAACCCCTCTCTTTAAAGAGAGGGGAAAAGTTATCGCAAGATAACTTGGGGTGAGTAAAATAAATTATTTATACTAACAAACTATATTTTTTTTGAAACGAGCCATTATAAAAATAATTAAACACACAGGATGATGATTATTGGCGAGTTACATCTGACCGCTTTAATAAAAACTAAAATATAAACAGATGAAAAAGACCATTGTCATCTTGTCCATTATTTTGATTGTTATTTTACTTTCATTTGTTGGGATTTTTATATATAATCATACAGAAAGTACAACAAGCAATAACAACACAAACTCAACAATAGTAGCTGCAAATCAAGATACATCAAGCACTTTATCTACTAACGACACATTGGTAATTACCAAAGATACGCTTAGTGTTACAGCAAATCATTTTATTAAAATAGATTTATTGGAACTTCCTAGTTTGGCAAATGACGAAGTAATTATTGAACATGCTGGTTTTCGTCTGGTATATAGTGAAATGCACGAACAAGCCAAATGGGTGGCTTATGAATTTACAAAAGCAGAAACGTTGAAAAAAGTGGATAGAACAGACGATTTCAGACCTGATCCAAAAGTACTTACCGGTTCTGCTACTTCAACAGATTACAAAGGTTCTGGTTTTGATAGAGGGCATTTAGCTCCAGCTGGAGATTTATCTTGGTCGGTAGATGCTATGAGTTGCTCATTTTTCTATAGTAATATGAGTCCGCAAACGCCTAGTTTTAACAGAGGCATTTGGAAAAAATTAGAAGAACAAGTTAGAGATTGGGCTAAACTATATGATACCATTTATGTGGTTACAGGTCCTGTTTTAGAAGGTAGTTTGCCTACCATTGGAGAAAATAAGGTGAGCATTCCGAAATATTATTACAAAGTTATTTTGGAGTATAAAAGCAATACCACAAAAGCGATAGGCTTTATTTTACCTAATGAAAAATCGTCTTTTTCGTTAAGCAACTTTGTTGTAAGCGTTGATAGTGTTGAGCAATTGACAGGCATCGATTTTTTTCATCAACTTCCTGATAGTATTGAAAGTGAAATTGAAAAAAGCGTTTGTGCTGCTTGTTGGGATATGAATTAGAAATTCGAGATTGGAGATTGGAGATTAAATAACTCCTAAGTATTCCTAAGTACTCAAGGCATTCCTAAGTACTTTTTTACTTCCTCCTTAAAGGAACTAATAAATGTTCTAAACCATTTAATCTTATTTCGTGCATGGTTTCTAATAAAACGCCTAATTTACCTTTGGGAAATCCTTCTCGTTGAAACCACTCTAAATAAAATGAAGGTAAATCGCAAATGAGTCGCCCTTTGTACTTTCCAAAAGGCATTTGAATTCTAACCAACTCTATGAGTAATTCTGGATTACCTTCGTTATTTTGCATTAAATTTACTTAGTTAATGGTTCATCCAACAAATAAAAGTCTATAAATTCTCTAACACAACCATCGCCTCCTTTGGTTTGTAGCACTAAATCAACGGTTTCTTTTACTTTTAGTACCGCATCGGCTGGACAAGCACTAAAGCCAACTGCTCTCATTACAGGTAAATCATTAATATCATCACCAATAATGGCTACTTCTGCAAGCGTAATGTTTAGCTTTTCACACCATTGGTTAAGAATTTCTAGCTTAGGTTCTTGACCAACATAAAGGTGTTTAATATTTAATAATTCAGCTCGAGCTTTTACCACTTCCAATTTGTATCCCGATGAAATAATACCTGCTTCAACTCCAACTTTAGGCAATGCCATTATTGCCATTCCATCTTTAGCATTGTATTTTTTAAACTGGTCTCCGTTTTCTGTAAAAAACATTCCCGCATCAGTCATAACACCATCAACATCTAAAATCAATAATTTAATGTCTTTCATTTTAGACCTATCAACAAACATTGGTCTAGTAAGCATGTTTTCAAAATCTAACTGATTGTTGGTGCAAAACAATTGTAAATCGCCCAAAGACAATTCATTGATGTTGGCAATAGCATATTCAGCATAAAAATCATTCAACGATTTTTCTTCACGAGCTAAAAATGAGGTGATATTTTGGGTAAGGAGTTGCATTAATTATATAATTTTATAACCAACACTATTTGCTACAGGTTCTATGGCTGATTTTAACGCTATAAAAGATTCGTGTGTTAATTGCTGCGAAGCATCAGACTTAGCAACAGCAGGATTTGGATGAGCTTCTATTAATAAACCATCAATTCCCATTGCTACACAAGCTTTTGATAAGCGTTCTATTCCATAACGGTAACCTAAGGCATGACTTGGGTCTAAAATAATGGGTAAATTGGTAAATTCTTGTAAATAAGCAACTCCGCATAAATCTAAGGTGAAACGTGTTTTTGTTTCAAAAGTACGTATGCCTCTTTCGCACAAAATAACATTTTCATTCCCTCCAGAAAGCATAAATTCTGCTGCCTGAACAAATTCTTGTAAGGTTGTTCCGAAACCTCTTTTTAATAAAACAGGCTTACGTGTTTTGGCACATGCACGCAAAATACCTTGGTCATACATGGCTTTGGCTCCAATTTGAATCACATCACTGTGTTCTATCACTTCATCAACATGCGTAGCATCTCTAACTTCAGTAATTACCGACAAACCATGTTGCTCACGCATTTTAACTAATAACTTTAATCCTTCCAATCCCAACCCCTGAAAACTATAAGGGCTTGTTCTCGGTTTGTAACACCCACCTCTTAGTGTAGTTAAATTAAGCGATTTTAATAACTCAGCACTTTGTTGAATTTGTTCTTCAGATTCTACCGAACAAGGTCCACCAATCAATAACGTATTTTTTGTATTCCCACCAATAGTTACATTACCGATTTTCACCTCACGAGTTTCGTTTCTGTAGGCTCTAGAAGCAAGTTGCATATCATTTTCAAACACCCAGTGCTTTTCGGCAAAAGCAGCTACTTCATTGGGTACTTCTTTTACAGATGATGAAGTAATTAATACTTCTCTATCTTGAGAATGTATGTGAAAAGCTTTTATTTTTTCAGCTAACTGACTGGCAGATGCCGCTGTAATGTCTTTATTTAAATGAATAATCATATTTCTCCTTTTATCAAGTTCACAAAAGTAATAATTCCAACCGCATTTCCTTCTGCATTTAACACAGGAAGATACATTACCGGAAAAGATTGTTCTCTTACTAAATTCAACATATCATCTACTGTTGCTTTATCTAAAATAGTTACAGGCGTTTTATTAATCATTTCCTGCGTATCCATTCCTTCGATATTATCTAAATTCTGTAACAGGGTTCTTCTTAAATCTGCATTGGAAATTATTCCTTCAAACTTTTTATTGTTCTCTACTAAGGTTACGCCTAGCTTTCCGTAAGTTATTTGTTCTAAAATATTTTTAAGTGTAAGTTGAGAGAAGTCTATTATCGGACATTCTTCACGAGGAATCATAAAATCCTTTATCTTAAAAAGAGAAACTATTTCTCGCTTGGTTAAATCCATTAATGCTTGTCCGACACTGGCTGCTTTAAACAAAAAACTACCTGAAACCGAAGTATGAACCCCCATATTTCTTAAAATGAAGGAAACTTCTCCATTTACGCCACCATCAACATGCACATTTTTATTAGGATATTTTTGTTTAAATTTTCTGATTTTTTTAAAGTTGATAGGATCAAAAACACCTCCACTTTGTCCGGGAATAGTTGCCATTATCAAGATGAAATCAAAATCGCTAAACTTATCAAAAGCATCAACATCAGTAGGCGTAATAATAGCTAAACCTTTTTGTCCTTTAATATCGGGTGGCATTTTAAAGTCTGTTGGAAGCTCTTCGTACTGAAAAGTAACGTATTCCACAGGATGCTTTCTTAATAAATCGAAATACTTTTCTGGAGTTTTAGTAATAATATGTAAATCTATAGGGAGTTTACACCATGTTCTAATATCAGCAATATCATCAAAAACGCTAATGTCATCATTACAATCCACATGCAATAAATCTACCTGATGAGCTTCTAAATCTGCAATGGTTTCTTTTAAAGGTCTTTTGTTATCCGAATAGATAGATCCTGATATTTTCATTTAGTTAATTTCTATTATACACTGTATATACTCTTGAATGTCAAAACTACTTAATTTTTTGACTAAAAAATAAGCTTATTTAAGGTGATTTTTGTTTTCAAATACTAGTGAAACCACTTTCATCAAAAACCTACAAGTCTATAGATAAGCCTGTTTTAAAGGTGTAAATGGTTTTAATTATTGGTACTATGGGTTTGTGTTCGTAAGAAATATCAAAGGAATTAGCAAAAGATATTCTTTTAGCAATCTTTGTATTTAAAATTAAGGAGGCATTTGCTCTGTTTCTAAAAGCAGAAATATCGCTATCGTAGCCCGTTTGGTAATAGCCTACAAAGTTAATATCCACATTTTCATTGGCTGTCCAACGAAAAGAAATGTAATTAGACGATTTTACCAAGGCTATTTCAATGGTTTGATTGGTTTCGGGGTGTGTCCAATTTTCATATTCGTACAAAGCTCCAACTCCAATTACCAAACTCAACGACTTACTTTTAAACGTATTCCATCTTATTCCTCCTCCACCTAACAAGCGCGGATGTAGGCCTCTAAAATTATCGTATGAATATTGAATGTAGTTTTCGAAATTAATGGTTTTCTTTCTGAAATAATTGACTCTAAAATGCACAAAACCGAAATTTAAAAAATCCTCATTATTAACTTTTAAATAATCGAATTTTGCCAACCCCATAAAAGCATGTTTACCCGGATAATACAAAGTATTTACATCTATATTGTATCCGAAAAGATTTACGGGCTCGTTAGCTGCCGAACTTCTGTTATAGATATTCATTCCGGCTGTAATTTTACTTTTAAAGGATGTTGTAGTGTCTCTTTCTAAACGTAATCGCTCAATGTTGAGTACTTGCCCGACAACTGCATGAGAAAATAAAAAAAGAATTATAAGTGAAAATAGATATTTTGCTTTTACCATGTGGCAAAATTAGCAAAGATAGTGAGTATGGGGGAGGGTTAGTTATTAATTTTTATGTTATTAAAATTTTTATCAATTATAATTGATAAACACCTACCGTTTATATAATAAAACCAACCGTTTATATAGTGAAACTTACCCTAGCATCATATTATGTATATTTATTTAGTATATTTGAAATGCAAAACAATTCATCATGAAAAGTCTAAACCTAATTATTTTAATGTTGATTGCAAACTCTTCATTTTGTCAATTAAATGGAACATATACGGTTGGAGGCACAAATCCAGATTTCATTGATTTTGTTTCAGCTATTGATTTTTTAAAAACCAACAATACTTCTGGTCCTGTTACAATGTTAATAAGACCTGGGAATTACACTGGTACTGTACAATATCATGGAAGTGGGGGTGCATTTAGATCCAACCACACAGTAACTTTTCAAAGCGAGACAGGATTAAATGATGTACTTATAACTTCTCCAGCAAATATAACGATAGAAATGCATTGGAATTCATCTTTTTCATTAAAAAAAATAACATTTAAACATATTAATTTTGAAACAACTAACACTGTTGCAAACCCACATTTTTCGTATGCCATGAAGCTTGTTAATTTCATAGCTGAATTTGATAGTTGTAATTTTTTTGGTGGATTATATTTAGATAGATTTTTCATTCCTGGATCAACATTTACTGTAAAAAATTGTACGGTTCAATGTCCTAATAAAATTCAATTTTTTTCTGGTGGTATTGTAGAAGACAATGTATTCTTATCTGATGGTTTTGAACAAACTAAAGGTACCATTTATTATTATAGAAATTTTCAACAAGGTCGACTTAATGTTACTGTTGGCGAAATAATTGATAATGAAATTGATAAGTTTCAAGTGTCGCATAGAGGACCATATTTATTCTCAAATAATAAGGTTAACGGTGAGTTTTGGTTAAGTTTTGGTGTGGGAAATTCTGTAATAATTGGTAATAGGATGTTTGGACCTACATATGTTTCAAAAACAGACAATACGGTGATTATTAATAATGTTTTTAACTCTTTTTTAGAATATAATTATGGTTCATTTACCAAGATTATAAACAACAATTTCGGACCAAACTCATATTTAAATTTGAATTATTCATCTGCTGATATACGTAATAACTTGTTTTCACTTGGAGTTTACGGTAGTGTATATAGCTGTACAATTGAAAACAACAATTATTACTTACTCAACAATAATCCAAATAATTACAATATATTCGGAGGACAATTTGATAATAATCCATTTGTTTTTAACCCTATGTTTATTGATACTATTAATCTAGTGGCTACCAATCCATCACTAATAGGTATTGGTTCGTCAAACTCTTTAATAACACATGATATCGATAGTATCGTTAGACCAATAAATTCTACAATAGGAGCTAATGAAATCTGCTACTCTTCGCAATCAACAGATACTATCTTTATGACTTGTGGAGATTCTATTCCTTTAAATATTTGCAATTTAGATGTCAACAGTAGCTATAAATGGACTCCAACTATTGGCTTAAGTGACTCAACTTCATATAGACCTTACGCATCACCATCAACCAATATTACATATATGATCTCAGATTCTTCAAATACACCTTTAGATTCAGTAACGATTATTATTGTTCCCTTTAACCCTACAACAGAAAAAGATACTTCTATTTTATGTGGAGATAGTCTAAAATTATTCTCTTCATTTCATCCGCAGGCTTTCTATTTTTGGTCTCCAAGTATTGGTTTAACAGATTCATCTTCCAGAGTAACTTATGCCAAACCACCTGTTTCAACTGATTATATTTTAAATATTAACATTCCTAATTGTGGTTCATACTTTGATACTATATCTATAACTGTGGACACCCTACCTAATGCACAATGGTATATCGTAAATATAAATAGTCACCCCTTAAAAAGTATTCAACATATTGTTTGTTAATAAATTAGA
>JAVVER010000060.1:0-20212 GCA_032251145.1 Vicingaceae bacterium
GAGGCTTCTTACAACATCTCATAAATCCCTGCTGCTCCTTGTCCTGTTCCTACACACATGGTTACCATACCGTATTTTTGTTTTCTTCTTTTTAATTCATTAAACATTTGTACCGACAATTTTGCTCCCGTACATGCTAATGGATGTCCTAAAGCGATAGCTCCTCCATTCACATTAACTTTATTCGTATCTAAATCCAATCCTTTTATAACCGCTAACGATTGTGATGCAAAAGCCTCATTCAACTCAAATAAATCAATATCTTCTTGTATCATTCCTGCATGCTTTAATGCTGCTGGAATGGCTGTTAGCGGACCAACGCCCATAATTCTTGGTTCTAAACCTACTACCTGATAAGAAACCAAACGAGCAATCGGCTCTATGTTTAATTCTTTTACCATTCGTTCCGACATAACCATTACAAAAGCAGCTCCATCGGAAGTTTGAGATGAATTTCCAGCTGTTACACTTCCGCCTTGAGCAAAAACAGGTTTTAAGTTTGCCAACGCTTCTACTGTTGTTCCTCTTCTTGGGCCTTCATCGGTATCCACCGTATATTTTTTAGTTTGACGTTGATTGTTTTCATCTACAAAAATTTCTTCAACTTCAATGGGAACAATATCATCTTTAAACAGTCCAGTATCTATTGCATTTAATGCTCTTCTGTGCGATTCAAAAGCAAAAGCATCTTGTTCTTCACGAGAAATATTAAAATCTTTGGCAACTGCTTCCGCTGTTAATCCCATCCCCCAATAATAATCAGGGTTAGATTTAGCGTATTTTGCATTGGGAACTATTCTCCAACCTCCAAAAGGTATTGGACTCATCGTTTCTACTCCCCCTGCAATAATACAATCTGCCATGCCTGCATTAATTTGTGCTGAAGCAATGGCTATCGTTTGTATTCCTGATGAACAGTATCGATTTACCGTCATTCCTGGAACTTTAACAGAATCTAGTCCCATCATAGAAATCATTCTACCAATGTTCAAGCCTTGCTCCGCTTCAGGAGTGGCATTACCCACTATTACATCATTAATACGTTCTTTATCTAATTGTGGAAAATCTTCCATTAATCTTTTAATCACAGCGGCACTTAAATCATCCGGTCTTGTAAATCTGAATAATCCTCTTGGTGCTTTTCCTACTGCTGTTCTGTAACCTGCTACTATATATGCGTTCATATCTTTTAATATTAGCCCACCCCAACCCTCCCAAAGGGAGGGAGTTAAGTGAATCGTTATTTTTTATTTTTTATCAATTTTCAACTTTTTTACTTACCCCTTATTCCTCCCCTTCGGGGAGGTTAGGTGGGGCTTTAGTTTCGAAGTACTTTCCCTGTTGTAATTATACTTTGCAATCGTTCTAGTGTTTTTCTTTGCTGACATAATTCCAAAAAGGTTTTGCGTTCCATATCGAGTAAATATTGCTCATTTACTTCTGTGGGTTGTGATAAATCTCCTCCACACAACACAAAGCCTAATTTTTCTGAAATTAATTGATCGTGTTCTGAGATGTAATTCCCCGATTTCATGGAGTTAGCTCCCACATAAACAATTCCCAATCCTTCATTACCTAAAACTTTAATGTCTTTTCGTTGAAGTGGTTTAGTATAGCCTTTTTCCGCCAAATTAAGTGCTGCTTGTTTGGCATAACTTAACTGGTGTTTTCTGCTTACTATCCATTCATCAATACCTTTTCTTAAATAACCTAATTCAAAAGCTTCTTCGGCTGATGTGCCTACTTTTGCTTGTCCAACAGTTAAAAATCGGTTTCTTAATACGTTTAATCTTATACCATCACCATATTCATCGGAAGCTCTTAATGCAAACTCTTTCGTTCCTCCACCTCCAGGAATAACACCAACACCAAATTCAACTAATCCCATATACGTTTCTGCATGGGCGATAACTTTATCGGCATGCATACTCATTTCGCAACCACCACCTAAAGCTAGGTTATGAGGAGCAACAATTACCGGAATTGAAGAATATCGCACTCGCATCATGGTATCTTGAAATGCTTTAATGGCAAAGTTCAGCTCATCATATTCCTGTTCGGCAGCCATCATAAAAATCATTCCTACATTGGCACCTGCCGAAAAGTTCTCTCCATCATTATAAATAACTAAGCCTTTGTATTTCTCTTCAGCTAAATCTATGGCTTTGTTAATGCCTTCAATTACTTCACCACCAATAGTATTCATTTTAGTATGAAATTCTAAATTGATAATTCCATCTCCTAAATCAATTATAGTTGCTCCTGCGTTTTTCCATATTGTATTTTCTTCACGTAATGTTTCTAATGACAATACTTCATCAGAACCCGGTACCATTTGGTAACTTTTTGATGTAATATCATAATAGTATTTTGCTCCTTTTTCTACTTTATAGAAAGATTTAATTCCTGCTGCTAACATTTCTTTCACCCAAGGATTTAGCGTAATGCCCATTTTTTCCATTTCCTCAACAGCTTTTTCTACTCCAACAGCGTCCCAATTAGCAAAAGGACCTAAGCTCCATCCAAAACCTGCACAAAGTGCATCATCTATCTTATAAATAGCATCGGTAATTTCAGGAATTCTGTTAGAAACATAAGCAAACAAACCAAAGAAAGATTTTCTATAAAACTCTCCTGCTTTATCTTGACCATTGATAAGCACTTTCATTCTTTCCTTTAAATCGTCAATGGTTTTAGTCATTTCCAGCGTAGCAAATTTTACTTTTTGCGATGGAGCATATTCTAATGTTGAAAGGTTCAACGCCTGAATTTCGCTTTTACCATCTTCTAAATTCACTTTTTTAAAGAATCCTTGTCTGGTTTTTGATCCCAACCACTTATTTTCAACCATTTTGTTGATGTAACTTGGGATTTCAAAGGTAGAATTAGCTTCATCATTCGGGCAATTGTCTTTTACTCCGTTGGCAACATGCACCAAGGTATCTAACCCAACCACATCACACGTTCTAAAAGTGGCAGATTTTGGTCTGCCAATAACTGGACCTGTCAATTTATCTACTTCCTCAACAGTTAAACCCATTTCGGTAACGGTATGAAATAAAGACATGATGGAATAAACACCAATTCTGTTGGCAATAAAAGCAGGTGTATCTTTACAAACCACGGTGGTTTTCCCTAAAAATCGCTGCCCGTAATCTTCTAAAAATGCCATTACTTCAGGAGAAGTTTTTGGTGAAGGAATTAATTCCAACAATTTTAAATACCGTGGAGGGTTGAAAAAATGTGTCCCACAAAAATGTTGTTGAAAATCTTCGCTTCTTCCATCTAACATTAAATGGATAGGGATACCAGAAGTATTTGATGTAATAAGCGTTCCTTGTTTTCTGTATTTTTCTACATTTTCAAACACTTGTTTTTTGATGTCTAGTCGTTCAATAACTACTTCAATAATCCAATCGCAATCAGCAATTTTAGGCATATCATCATCCATATTACCAGTAGTAATTCTACTTACATAAGATTTACTATAAATAGGAGATGGATTAGATTTTAGAGCAAATTGCAATGCATCGTTTACAATTTTGTTTCGAGCTGCTTTGTCTTTAGAGTCGGTTGCTTCTTTAGGCACAATATCTAACAACAACACTTCTACACCAATGTTTGCAAAATGACAAGCAATTCTGGAACCCATTACTCCTGAACCTAATACGGCTACTTTGTTTATTTTTCTCATATTTTAATTAGTTTATAAGATTAGAAGTTTATTAGTTTAAGCCCCTCCTAACCTCCCCAAAGGGGAGGAATTTCCAGCACTCAAAGCCAATATAGACTTCATTCGTTTATAATTTACATCTATACATTAATTTATTCGCACATTAGCACATCAATCTATTTACAAATTTTCGTTTTTATACTTTTCTACCGCTTTATTGATGGTTTCCATCACTTCAAAGAAAACCGACAGCTTCTCTTCAGGTATTTCTTCCACAATTAATTTATTAAATCCAGACACTACTTTTTTGGCTATTTTTCTTTTTTCTATTCCATTTTCAGTGAGTAAGATTAGTACTTTTCGCTTATCTAACTTGTCTGTTTTCCGATATATTAAACTTTTATCTTCTAAATTTTTTAAAATTCTACTCAAGCTTGTTGCTTCCATTCCCAACAGTGGAGCAATGGCTGTTGAAGGTGTTCCTTCTTTTGCTATGCTCAACAAAACAAAACCTGTTGCTTGTGTAGTGTCATACTTTGCTGCAATTTGATTATACATTTTAAAAATGGAATGCCAAGTGGCTTTTATTTGATAATCTACCGTTTCGTTTTTTTTCATTTTTATTATGTATGCATAGCAAATTTATGAAAAAAAGATTACGAAACAAGCAAATAAGAATTTTTTCATTAAAAAATTTATTTTCAATAAAAAAAATGTCATAGGTATTAATAGTCAACCTGAATAAAAAAATAAAAAAGATGTTTAAAAATAAAAATTCATACGTAATTTCGCATTTTGGTTCTAATTTTTTGAACATTATGCCTGAGTGGCGGAATTGGTAGACGCGCACGACTCAAACTCGTGTTCTTCGGAGTGTGGGTTCGATTCCCACCTCAGGTACAATAATAGCTTGTAATCAAAAAATTATGAGCTATTATTGTTTTTTTTAGGGTGTCAAAAAGGATGTCCTAATTATAGTACAAAATCCTATTACATTTTAATTCGCGATTAATTACCATTTAAGTGTTTTTTAATGGTATTTGTAAGATATTTTAATTGACTTTAAAAAACTAAAAGTCAGATTATTTTTAGTTTTTTATTTTTTTTGGAAACATTTTTCTCATTTTTCGTTTCCAATGTTAAAAATGTTTCTAATTTTGTCCACATTATGAGTAAAACAGAAAAACATATTGAACTATTGGTTAATTGTGCCCAACTTTTTATGAAGTATGGCATTAAGAGTTTAACCATGAACGACATTGCCACCCATTTAGGAATTTCTAAAAAAACGCTTTACCTGTATGTAACGGATAAAAAAGATTTAGTAAATCAAACCGTGCAAATACAAATAGATAATGAAGAGTGTATTTTAGAAGAAACCATTAGTCATGAAGGAAATGCCATTGATGAGTTGCTTAGAATTAACCAAAAAGTGAGTGAAAAGCTACACAACATTCAACCAGGAGTAATGTACGATTTGCAAAAGTTTTATCCAGAAGCATGGAAAATATTTCAAAATCATAAATGTAATTATATTCCCACTATTGTTGAAGCCAATATTGAAAAAGGAATAGAAGAAGGCTTGTATAGAGAAAACGCAAACCCTAAAATTATTTCAAAATTTTATATTACGATGATAGATAAAATTTTTGACGTGGAACTTTTTTCTCCTATGGAATTTAATTACAAAAAATTACACTTAGAAATGGCTCGCTATCACATTAGAGGTATTGCTAGCAGAAAAGGAATAGAATATTTAAAAGAAAAATTAGCACAAACCAATCAAGAATTTTAAAATTTATGAATCACTATAAAATTACGCTAACTGTTGGGTTGTTGGCAATCTTCTTTTCCGCAACTGCTCAGGAACCAAAAAGTTTCTCGTTAAAAGAAGCCCAAGATTATGCTATTGAGCATAATTACCAAAATCAGAATGCCATAAAAGACATTGAAATTGCCAAAAAGAAAGTTTGGGAAACTACTGCTATAGGATTACCTCAGGTAAATGCTGAAGGACAAATTCAACGTTTTATTGATATTCCTACACAAGTAGCTCCAGCAAATGCTTTTAATCCGATGGCTCCAGAAGGCGAATTAGCCACTTTTCAGTTTGGATTAAATTACAATAATTCTGTTGGTATTACTGCTTCTCAATTAATTTTTGATGGTTCTTATATTGTTGGTTTGCAAGCTGCTAAAACCTACAAAGACTTGTCTATTAATAGTCAGGTAAAAACTGAAATTGAATTAAGAGATGCTGTTGCTCAGGCATATTATACAGTATTAGCTACCAAAAAAAATGTGTTGGTATTATCTCAATCTTTAGAAACATCTAAGCAAATGTTGGAAGAAACCAAAGCGATGTACAAAGAAGGATTGACAGAAGAACAAAATGTAGATCAGCTGGAACTGAATGTAAATGCTTTGAAAACTTCTTTAGGAATAGCTGAAGGACAAAGAGATTTTGCTATAAAATTACTCAATCTTCAATTGGGATTGGATATTAGCACGCAGTTAGTGTTAACAGATGAGTTTGATAACATGATTGCTACCAACCAAAACAGTGCGTTGGACAAAGAATTTAAAATTGAAAACCATATTGATTATGAATTGATCATTACCAATATGAAGCTTTCACAATTGAGTTTAAGAAAAGAAAAATATTCTTTTTTGCCAACGGTATCAGCAATTTTTAGCCACCAACAACAAAATTTTGGTAACGAATTAAATGTTTTTAGTAGCGATGCCAGATGGTTTCCGGCAACTATTGTAGGAGTAAATTTAAAACTGCCTATTTTAACTAGTGGTGCCAGATTATCTAAGGTTTCTCAAGCAAAAATTGAGTTGGAAAAAATGGAAAACTCTGCTAAAGAAATTGAGCAAAACTTAAAATACCAATCGGAATTAGCCGAATCTAACTTTGATACAGCTAAAGAAACTTTTGATAACCAAAAGGACAACTTAGCGTTGGCTCAAAAAATTTATGATAAAACAGTAAAAAAATATGAAGCAGGAATTGCATCGAGTTTAGAATTAACACAAGCTCAAAACCAAATGCTTAACGCAGAAGGAAATTATGTAAAAGCAGTGTTAGATTTACTTAACGCTCGTTCTGCTCTCGAAAAATCTTACGGTCAAAAAATAAAATAAATACATTTCGCACTTTTTTTAAAAGGTGAGAAGTGAGTAAAATAAAATCAATTAACCTAACATATCAATCAATAAAATACTCATAAAAAATGAAAAAAATATTAATCATCATCAGCGTTGCAGCAACTTTAATTTCTTGTGGAGGAAAAGAAAAAACGGTTGACGAAATTGTTGTAGGAAACAACCTTGAAGAAATAAATGCTAAGAAAAACGAGTTGACAGCTAAGCAAAATGCTATTTTAGATGAGATAGAAAAATTAGACATTGCTATTGCTAATTTAGATTCTTCGTTGTCAATTCCTGTAATTACAATTATTGAAGCTAAAGCAACTAGTTTTAAGCATTATGTTCAAATTCAAGGAAATGTTCAAACCAAAGAAAACATTGTTATTTACCCTGAATATGCAGGTGTTTTAACCAAAGTGTTGGTAAAAGAAGGTCAGTTTGTAAACAAAGGCGAAATGTTGGCTAAAATTGATGATGGCGGTTTAAACCAACAATTATCTCAAATGGAAACACAATTGGCGTTAGCAAAAACAACTTTTGAACGTCAGGAAAGATTATGGAAAGATAAAATTGGTTCAGAAATACAGTTTTTACAGGCTAAAGCGAATTATGAAGCACAGCAAAAAGCAGTAAACCAAATGAAAGAGCAGTTGGCAAAAACCACTATTACAGCTCCTTTTAGTGGAGTAATTGATGATGTAATGTCGGAACAAGGTCAGGTAGTTGCTCCAGGAATGAACCAATTGTTTAGAATTATTAATCTTAAGGATATGTTTATTGAAGCAGAAATTCCTGAAAATTACATCACCAATATTAAAACAGGTTCTCAGGTAAATGTTTATTTTCCTGTACTAAACGATACCGTTTCTTCAACTATCAGACAAGTAAGTAATTACATTAATCCTAACAACAGAACGTTTAAAATTGAGATAGCAATAACCAATGAAAACAAAATGGTTAAACCTAACATGACAGCTTTGTTGAGCATTAATAATTATGTAAACGATAGTGCTTTGGTGTTGCCTCAAGCTATTATTTCTGAAAATGCTGAAGGCGAAAAATATGTTTACGCAGTGAAGAAAGGAAAGAAAAACAGAAATTATGCAGAAAAGAGAGTAGTTAAAATAGGAAAAACCCAAAATGGTGTTGCTGAAATTTTAGAAGGAATTGCCAACGGAGATATTATTATTGATGAAGGAGCAAGAACTGTAAAGGAAGATGAGCAGGTTTTAATTAAAAAAATGTAATTAGAGCCTGTTTAGAAAGTCCGATTACTTCGTTATTCTCGTTTCAAAAACCAGTCATTTACTACAGTAAACTCTTTGATTTTTAAAACTTTGAAAGCCTTGTACTCGAACTTTCTAATTCAGTCTCTCAACTTTATGTGAAGTAAAATTAACAGACTACAGAACAAAACTATAAAACGAAAATGGCAAAAAATAAAAAATTAAAAGAGTTTAGAATATCATCTTGGGCGATAGACAATAAGATGACTATTTATCTCATTATATTTCTTATATTAATTACAGGAATATCTGCTTATTACTCTATGCCCAGAGAAAGTTTTCCAGAGGTTAAAGAAACTAAAATTTACATTAGTTCGGTTTTCTCAGGAAATACCTCTGAGGATATGGAAAAACTCATTACTGACCCTCTTGAAGAAGAGTTGCAGAACTTGACTGGTGTTACAAAAATTACTTCCACTTCTCAAGAAGATTACTCTATTATTATTGTTGAGTTTGAAGAGAGTTTTAGCATTCCTGAAGCGAAATCTAAAGTTAAGGATAAAGTTGACTTAAAAAAAGCCGGAGCAGATTGGCCAACTTTTAATGGAGCTAAAGTCGAACCCAATGTGTTTGATTTAAATATTGCTGAAGAGTTTGCGATTATCAACGTTAATATTTCAGGAGATTATCCGGTTCAAAAACTGAAAGAATATGCGGAATATCTAGAGAAAAAAATAGAGTTATTACCTGAAATTAAACAAGTAGATATTCGTGGAGCTCAAGAAAAAGAAATTGAAGTAGCTGTTGATGTATATAAAATGACGGCTTCAAAAGTGAGTTTTGATGATGTTATCAATACCATTGCTGGAGGAAATACTACTGTTTCTGCGGGTAATTTGGTAATGAATGAGCAAAGAAGAACCATTAGAGTTATCGGAGAAATTGAAGACGCAGCAGAGTTAGGCAACTTTGTGGTTAAGAATGAAAACGGACCAATTTACCTTAGAGATGTTGCCTCTATTGCTTTTCAGGAAAAAGAAAAAACTACTTATGCCAGAGAGTTTTCCAAACCTGTGGTAATGCTTGATGTTAAGAAGCTTTCAGGTAAAAATATGGTAGAAGCTGTTGAGAAAATTAAAGTTATTTTGGAAGAAGCCAAAAGCGATTATTTACCTAAAGATTTAAGTGTTACTACTTCAAACGATCAATCTACAAAGACCATTAACCAAGTTGATGAGTTGGTAAACAATATCATTTTCGGAATATTGTTGGTGGTTGGTGTGTTAATGTTCTTTTTAGGATTTAGAAACGCATTGTTTGTTGGTTTTGCTATTCCAATGTCTATGTTCTTATCGTTTACCTTATTAAACTTAATAGGCTATACGATGAATACCATGGTGCTTTTTGCTTTGGTTATGGGATTGGGAATGTTGGTAGATAACGGAATTGTGGTGGTAGAAAATGTGCTTCGACTTATGCAAAAAGAAAACATGAGCAGAACTGCTGCCGCCAAACAAGGTATTGGTGAAATTGCTACACCTATTATTATTTCAACATTAACTTCAGTAGCAGCTTTTGTCCCACTAGGTTTTTGGCCTGGAATTATGGGTAATTTCATGAAAATATTCCCTATTACGCTTTCCATAGTGCTAGGTTCTTCACTATTTGTAGCCATTTTTATTAACTCTATGCTTACCGCAGATTTTATGAAAACGGAAGAGAAAGAAATGAGTAAAAAGTTCTTAATAAAATTAAGTGCTATTTTATTCTTTTTTGGGGTGCTTAGTTTAATTATTGGTGGCGGATTTAGAGGTATGGGAACATTGTTAGTTTTTGCCTCCATCATACTTTGGGGGTATAAATATTTCTTAGTAAAAGCTGCAGATTATTTTCAAGGAACAGTTTTAGTTGTATTGGAAAAAAAATACCAGCAATTTTTATCTTTTGCATTAAGTGGTAAAAAGCCATACCTATTTCTTTTCGGAACATTTGGGTTGTTAATTCTTTCGTTTGTTGTATTTGCTATTGCACAACCAAAAGTGGAGTTTTTCCCTGATAATGAGCCCAACCAAGTGTTTGTTTATTTAGAATACCCTGAAGGAACAGCCATTGAAAAAACCAATAAGCTAACTAAAGAAATTGAAGCTAAAGTTTTTAAAGTAGTAGATAATTACAAAGATGAAACAGGCTACAACTATATGGTAGAATCTGCTGTTTCTCAGGTGGGAGAAGGTGCTGGAAATCCCGAAACTGATGGTGGTTCTAATGCAGAAATGCCTCACAAAGGAAAAGTAACGGTTTCACTAAGAGAATCTAAACTCAGAAGAGGTAAAAACAGTAAAGACTTTATGGAAGAAGTGAGAGAAGCTGTTGGTTCTTATCCGGGAGTAAATATTTCTGTAGAAAAAGAAGCTGCCGGACCTCCTGCTGGGTACCCTATAAATATTGAAATTAGAGGGAAAGACTACAATGACCTTATCCTTACCGCTAAAGATTTAAGGGATGCCATTAATAAATTGAATATCCCAGGTATTGAAGGGCTAAAAATTGATGTAAATAAAAGTAAACCGGTAACCGAAATTACTGTTGATAGAAAAAAAGCCGGTGAATTGGGTGTTTCTGTCGGACAAGTAGGAAGTCAATTACGTAGATCACTTTATGGTGAAAAAGCTAGTGTTTATAAAACGGGAGGCGAAGAATATGATGTTGCTGTTAGGTTTGATGAAGCTTACAAACACAACACCAATGCCTTATATAACCAACGAATTGTGTTTAGAGACCCATCAAACGGACAAATAAAAGATATTCCAGTTTCTACCTTAATTACAACTCACAATACATCTTCTTATACTGCTATTAAGCACAGAGATTTAAATCGTGTGGTTACCTTGTATTCCTCTGTTAAAACAGGATATAACGCTACAGAAATTGTTCAAACCATTAAGACTAGGTTGTCTAATTTTAGAACACCTAAAAACACTACTATAGACTTTACTGGGCAAATGGAAGAGCAAGAAAAAAACATGGCATTCTTAACAACAGCTTTGTTTTCTGGATTGGGATTAATTATCTTTTTATTGGTATTACAGTTTAATTCATTTTCAAAACCTTTAATTGTTTTAATGACCATCTTTTTGAGTTTTATTGGAGTGCTTTTTGGCTTGGTTATTTTTAATATGACCTTTGTAATTATGATGACAATGGTGGGAATTATTTCTCTTGCTGGAATTGTGGTAAACAACGGAGTGGTGTTGCTCGATTATACCGAGCTTCTGGTAGAAAGAAAGAAAAAAGAACTGGGATTAGTTAAAAAAGATAAATTGGCCTTGCCTGAATTATTAAATGTTATTGTAGAAGGCGGAACCGCTCGTTTACGTCCGGTATTGCTAACAGCTATTACCACCGTTTTTGGGTTAATTCCTTTGGCAATAGGGTTAAACATAGATTTCTTCTCATTAATAACGGAGTTTGATGCCAAAATTTATATTGGTGGAGATAACGTAATTTTCTGGGGACCACTAGCGTGGACAGTAATTTTTGGGTTAACCTTTGCTACTTTCTTAACCTTAGTTATTGTTCCTGTAACTTATTTTATTGTAGAGAAGTTTAAAATTCGTGTAAGAAAATGGAGGGCTTAACATCCTATTTCGATTATTCTTTTAATAAAAGTAGTGGGTTTATTGCTAAAGAATTAAGTTTAAAATGAAAAGACTCACAACCTAATGTTCCAAAGAATTTCATTATCCCAATTGGGGCGAATTTTTATGGCTTTTTGGTAATGAATGACTGTTTCGGGCTGTTGTTTTTGTAGGTAATTTCCAGTATCCCATTTTTTATTATTGTTTTCATCTACAATTATATGTAGGGCGTAATCGCCTGGAATTAAATAAGGGTAGCTTAAGGTTTGATTACCAGTAAAAAACTGTTCGTTAATTACTTTATTGTTTCGTAACAACTGCAAAATGTAAGGAGTTTCAAAATTCACATCCATTTTTAATATAATATTGCCGTAATCCGATTCTTTTTTGGTTTTAAAACTAGTGATAATGCTATCATTTTTCAACCCTAAAATATCCTGAAAAGTTTCAGGAAGAATTTGTAAAACATAACTTGTATTTTCTTTAAAAGAATAGCTTATTTCATAATTTCGGGTATTGCTATGTTGGTTAATATCAAATTTAACAGGAACAGAATCTTCTAGTAGTGTAATGTTTTCTTGATTAAAAACATTTATCGGACGAGGAATAGATAGGAGGATATTTTTATTCAAATCGAAAATAGGCGTTATATTAGACTTTAACGCTAAGGTAGTGTCTTTAAATTTAGAGTTATCAATAAAAGTTACAGCAGAAGTATCTAATATTTTTTTACCTTCACTAACATAATACTCCACTTCTTTAAAATTTCCTACACCTAATAACCAGTGAGTTATAGTGTCGTTGGTAGCATTTCGTTCTTCAACATACCATCTAATTTTTTCTTTTATATTGGTGCTTATTATTACATTTTCTGAAGGCTGATTAAGGTAAAAAACAACTTTACCAAATTCCTTATGCTCTACTTTTTTCACATACTGATTATCTTGTTGTTCTTCAAAAAGCAATAAATTTTGTTGGGCAATATTGCTGTCTATGCTAACTGGGTTTTCAAAAAAAGCAATTTGCTCGTTAGGCAAATCATAAACATAATTACTATTGATATCTTCCAAAGCAAATACCTTGTAAGTTCCTTGGGCAATATTCGTAATAGAAAAATTGCCTTCTTTATCGGTAATCGCCACATATTTAGGCTTTTTTAAATAAGGAATAGAATCTTTTAGCGATTCATACAGCATTACATGTACTTTTTCTTTGGGTTTTAGATCTTGAGCAAAAAGCACATTCCCGGAAAATGACAATGAATCTAAATAATTGCCTGTAGAAAAAACATATTTGTAATTCGGTATGGGATTGTTTTCAGCAATATCAATAATAGCATTCCCGAAATTGATGCTGTAAGTGGTGTTGGGCGTTAATTCTTCTTTTAGTTTAATATTCAGTTTTTTACCTTTAATACTAATTTCGGGAGTTTTTTCCATAACAGGCGAAACAATTAGCTGCTGCTGAAGGTTTTGCAATTTAATATATTCATCAAACTCAATGGTAATGGTTTTTGCAGTAAAGTTGACACTTTTATTTTCGGGACTACTTTTTAGTTCTTTAGGAGGTGCTTCATCTTTATCTCCGCCAGTAAGCGGCACTACCTGAGCACAACCATAAATTAATAAGGCAACAATGAGGTATGTAAAAAACTTAACTTTCATGCAATATCACTAATTAGTTGAGCAATTTTGTTTAGGTAAATTTCATCTGTTTGGTCGAAGTCTGCTAATTTTTCGCTATCCACATCAATAATCATGATTACTTCCTTATTTTTACTGAAAACTGGTATCACAATTTCCGATTTAGATAAGGAGCTACAAGCAATATGTCCAGGAAATTGGTCAACATCGGGAACTACAATGGTTTTAGCTTTTTGCCAAGCAGTACCACAAACACCTTTGCCTTTTTTAATTCTTGTACAAGCTATTGACCCCTGAAAAGGACCTAATACTAATTCATCGTTTTTTACGAGATAAACACCTACCCACCAAAAATTAAATGTTTCTTTTAAGGCAGCCATAAGGTTAGCTAAATTTGCAATAAGATCGTTTTCACCACTTACCAATGCCTCTATTTGAGGAAGTAATTCTTGGTATTTTTCCTCTTTGCTAACTTGCTGATTGATGAATAATTCTTCTGCCATAGAAAGCAAAAGTAGGAATAATTAGGTTTTGATGAGGAGGATTGGAAAGTATAAGCTTATTTATTTTTAAACTCTTTTTCTTCTTTTAAAGTTCCATCTTCATTGTAATAATACCATTTACCAATATTTCTTCCATTTTGATGATATCCTTTTGCACTTACATTTGAAGTATTTTCATGGTAAAATATGTTGTAAGATTTATCACAAAGTTCAGAAATTTCACATAAATTCGAAAATCTATTATATTCACTTAATGAATGATTGATGGTTTTTAATTTAATCTTCATAAGATGTCTTTTATTTCCATTGTCATAAAAAGTTAAAACACTACGAGAACTATCTATATAATTGATAGTGATATCAAAATGACCATCATTAGACTTTAAGCTATCTATTTTCCCTTCATTGAAATACGCAAATCCACCTCTAAAACCAAAACAACCACCTTTAACTAAATATTTTCCATCCAAATTATTTGAGTTATTGTCTGTATAAACATTCCTTATACTATCGAATTGAATATTTTTCAAAACTTTAGTTCCATCTTCTGCCCATTCATCAATAATAATTGTCTGTCCATTTTCATAAAATCCAACCTCTCTTATATTTCCGTTTTTATGATAAAACATAAAAGGACCTCTTGCTACCTCATCAACATAATATTCAACAGAAGCTATTTTTTTAGGATATTTAAAGTATTGAATGTACAAGCCATTTTTCTTATTATTATAATACTCCATGGTTGTTGTGTTAGAATTATAGGTAGATGTGTTATTTGGAAAATATACATAACCATGAATAGGTTCTCCATCAACTCTTACCGTTTTTTTTCCTTCATAATTTAAAAGTTCACAATCCATACCAATCTTAATAAATTTAACACTTAATAAAGGTTGTATTTCGTCAATTTTTTCATACTTTTCATCATAAGGTAAAGAAATTGAAAAGTGGTAATATTCATTTTCAAAATTTCTATCAAATTCAACAATAACCCCCAGAAATTTGTGTTCTTCAAAAGTATATTTTGGAAGATTTTTATTAAGAGTCATATCTTGTTGAAACTGTTTGTCATATTTTAGTTTTTCATTATTTAGAAGATTCATACATTTTTTTGGAATGGAATTTAACTCCACCTCTTTATAGGTTCTTTTCCAAAAACCAGCACTATCAATTGTAACATGGTATTCAATACTATCCATCAAAAAAGAAAAATTGTAATATCGTCCTTGCATATCAGACCAAGCTGTTTTTATCTCACAATCACAACACATTTTAGTTAATGTGTTACTAACTTTATTGGGTATTTTTAAATCTGCAATTCTATGTTGGGCTATAGAACTAATGTGTAACACTAATAAAATGAATATTGAAGATATGTTTTTCATAAATAGAGAGTAGCATTAATGCTTTTATATAATACTTGAATAAGAAGTCTGAATGATTTTGGTTTTAACTTCCTTAAATTTCAATCTAGAATTTAATGGATCAAAAACATATTCATGCACGGGTTTCTCTTTAAAGTTTTTTACAATGAATAAGCAATATTTTGATTTCATCATTTTTGCAATTTCAAATTCTTTTTCAGTCATTTGAATATTTCCTTTAGGCTCTCTCAAACCCTTTACTTCAACACAATAAAAATCAGAAATTAAGCTAAGTTTAAAGTCAAATCCGCATCCCAATAACGTAGTATCTGTCAGATTGAAAGACTTAAAAACATCTATCTTGTTGTATTCTATCTTAAAATATTCTTCTGCAGCTTTTCCTGTTAATAATCTTTTTGCAAAACTTTCTTCGTGTGATGGTTTGGCTTGCTGAAATTCCAAGATAAAATTTTCTATTTCATAATTGTCAATAAAAAAGGATTTTATCAGGTCAGAAAACTTAGTAAAATCTAAATCTTTAAACGAATTATACAGTTTATAGCAGTTGTCTCTCATTGGTCTTTTGTTCCACCCCTTTCTTTTATTTGGGAAATATGGGTCAAACTCATCTCTGTAATTTTTAATGGATGAAGGTTTAGTGGATAGAGAAATTCCTAACACGTTAAATGCTTCATTGAAAGAATTAAAATCAAGTATTTTTAATGCTTCTTCATCGTATTTTGAAAGAAATAACCCAGTTAATATCGCTTTTGTTTTTTTATTCATTTACTAAAGAAATTTATTTAAAAAAGTAAAATGGTATCTTCAAAGATAACACAATTTTACAACTCTTGTTAATACAATTCCCTTTAACGCTAACATTTTGTAAGTTTGTAAAAAAATTAATTATGGAAACAAAAACAATCACCCGATTTTTTTACAGACTTTTAAAAGAACAAGCTGATTTTTCTGAAGCCATGGCAATTTATGCCAATCTAGTTATCAATTTTATCTTCCTTTTAATTGTAGGATATATCCTCTATAAGCTGTTAAGAGGATTCTCAGAAAAAATTGTTCACAATTTAGCTTCAAAATCAAAAACCAAGTTTGATGATTTTTTAGTGGAAAACAAAACATTTTTACACCTTTCTAACTTGATTACCCTTTATGTTATCTCTGCTTTTATTCCTGATATTTTAATCGACTTTCCTCATTTAGAAAAATATACCGAAATGTTGGTGGGAGTTTTGGTAGTAGTAATGAGTATTTGGCTTATCAGAAGTATATTATCCACCTTTAAAGACTTTCTTAAAACCATTAATGCATTTAAAGATAAACCTATTGAAAGCTATATTCAAGTATTTATGATTATCACTTGGCTTTTTGGTTTTATCATTATTTTCTCCATTATTACTGGCAAACCTTTCTTACATTTTCTAACTGCTTTAGGAGCATTATCAGCAGTGTTGTTGTTAATTTTTAAAGATACCATTTTAGGTTTTGTTGCCAGTATTCAGGTAAGTGTAAATGATACGGTAAGAATTGGAGATTGGATTTCTATGGAAAAATATGGGGCTGATGGAGATGTGTATGAAATTAACCTTTCTACCGTAAAAGTGAGAAATTTTGACAATACCATCACCACTATTCCTACCTATTATTTAATTTCCGATTCGTTTAAAAATTGGCGTGGTATGAGCATGTCGGGTGGTAGAAGAATAAAAAGAGCAGTTATTATTAAATCTACGAGTATTAAATTTTTAACTAAAGAAGAAATAACCGATTTCAAGAAAATTCAGTTGGTTGCGGATTATATTGATCATCGTCAAACAGATATTGAGAAACACAATGAGCAAAATAATATAGATAAAACTGTTTTGTTGAATGGTAGAAATATGACCAATTTCGGGCTGTTTAGAAAATATGTTGATTCGTATTTACATCAGCATCCGGCAATTAATAAAGAAATGATGATAATGACACGTCAGTTGGAACCAACTCCAACAGGGATCCCTTTAGAAATTTATGCCTTTAGTAAGGATAAGGCTTGGGCAAATTATGAGCATATTATGGCAGATATATTCGACCATATTATGGCGGCAGTTCCTTATTTCCACCTAGAAGTATTTGAGTATCCTACAGGAAAGGATTTTATAGGTGTGTTGGAGGAGAAAAAGTAACTATTTTAACCTACTGAAACTATAAAATTTCAATAGAAAACAGTTGCTTTTTTGGTATAATTTCTTACTTTTATCCAACTTAACAAAAAACAAAAATTATGGCTGTTCAACTTCCTTTTAATTTTAATCAGTGGATTGAAGAAAACAAAGACAAACTAAAGCCACCTGTGGGCAACAAAAACATGTATCCTTTAGGAAAGGATTTTATTGTGATGGTTGTTGGTGGACCAAATGCTAGAAAAGATTATCATTACAATGAAACCGAAGAGTTATTTTATCAGCTAAAAGGCGATATTGAAGTAACCATACAAGATGAAGGAAAAGCTGTAAAAGTTCCTGTAAAAGAGGGTGATATGTTTTTGCTCCCTGCTAAAGTACCTCATTCTCCTGTTCGTTCGGAAGGCTCTATTGGGTTAGTAATAGAAAGAGTAAGGAAAGGAACCGATTACAAAGACGGTTTAATGTGGTTTTGCGAAAAATGCAACAACAAACTTTACGAAAAATACTTTCCGCTTACCAACATAGAAAACGACTTTTTACCTGTTTTTAAGGAGTATTACGAGTCTGAAGATTTAAGAACTTGCCAGAGCTGTGGACATGTGATGCAAGCCGATAGCCGCTTTGTTGAAAAAAAGTAATTAGCCACGAATGCACGAATGAAACAGCTGATTTAACCACATAGACAAATAGTTTTATAACTACACAAGAAATACATAGTCTCTCAGAGCGTTTCCATAAAATGAAAACAAACTATATGTAACTTGAATTATCTTATTGATAATTAAAAATATACGCATCTATGTGGTTAGGTTAGTGCTATTAAATTAATTTATGCTAGTGTCCTATAAGTGGTTAATTCTGTGTTGAAAAAAAGTAAGTCTTTTCATTCCTAAAATTTACAAGAACACTTTGATTATTTACCTTTGTGGGAAACCAAATTTTAGGTAACCCATGAAGTACATTGTATCGTATCAACAGGCAACAAATCATTTTATAGATATCGAGTTTATTGCCGAAAATTCTCAACAACAAGAAGAAATAACCGTTCAACTTCCTGCTTGGCGTCCGGGCAGGTACGAGTTGGCTAACTTTGCTAAAAATATTCAGAAGTGGCAAGCTTTTAACGAAAAAGGTAAGCCACTTAATTTTGAAAAAATTACTAAAGACACTTGGAAAGTGTTTACCAATAAAGCCAAAAAAATTCATATCAAGTATAATTATTATGCTAATGAAATTAATGCAGGATCTTCCTATTTGGATGAAAACCAACTCTATATTAATGGTGTAAATTGCTTTTTATATATTCCCGAACAAGTTGATACTGCCTGTAAGCTGGAATTGAAATTGCCAAAAGACTACCAAGTAGCTACGGGATTAAAATCCAAATCAAAACACCAATTTGAGGCAAAAGATTTTCATGAATTGGTTGATTGTCCTTTTATTGCCAGCAATTCCTTAAAACACCATGCTTTTGAAGAAAGTAATGTACTCTTCCATATGTGGTTTCAAGGAGAGTGCAAACCCGATTTTAAAAAGCTAGAGAACGACTTTAAAAAATTCTGCAAAAAGCAAATTAAAGATTTCGGAAGTTTTCTGGTTAGCGAGTATCATTTTTTATTTCAAATATTAACTTACAGAACTTATCATGGTGTAGAACACAGTAACTCAACCGTAATTTCTTTGGGGCCATCTTATGAAATAATGGACGAAAAAGGTTGGTATAACGAATTGTTAGGTGTAAGTTCTCACGAGCTTTACCATACGTGGAATGTAAAACAAATTCGTCCGATAGAAATGTATCCTTACGATTACACCAAAGAAAATTATACGGTGTTGGGTTATTTAGATGAAGGTGTTACTACTTATTTTGGCGATAAATATTTGTTTACTTCAGGTGTCTTTGATTGGACTCAATATAAAAATACGTTTGACAAATTGCTGGAAAGGCACTATACTAATTTTGGTGTAGAGAATTTATCGGTAGCATCATCTTCTTTCGATACTTGGCTAGATGGTTATGTAAGAGGTATCCCTAATAGAAAAGGCTCTATTTACACAGAGGGTGCTTTAGTTGCTTTTATTACCGATATTTTTATCATGAAAAATACCAACAACAAAAAAGGATTAAAGGATGTGATGAAAATCCTTTATACTGATTTTGCCAAAAAAGGCAAAGGGGTAAGCGATGTTGATTACAAAACAGTTGTGGAAAAAGTAGCAGGAGCATCATACGATAAAATTTATACAGCATTAATTCACGGAGTAAAAGATTTTACTCCTTGGATTAAAGATGCAGCTAAATATATTGGTTGTGAGTTAAAAATAACACCATCAAATAAGTATAATGAAGCCAAGTTTGGTTTTAAAGTACGTTACGAAAACAACAGTTGTATTGTTGATAATGTTGCTCCTCAATCTGTTGCAGAAAAGTTAGGATTGGCGGTTGGCGATGAAATTTTAGCCATTAACAACATAAAATTAGCCAACGATTTAGAGCAATGGAGCAATTATTTTGGTGATGATAAACAAACAATCACAATAAAAAGAGCTTTAGGAAAAATTGAAGCTATTGATTTAAAATTAGATAAGAAAATTTATTTCAACAATTATGAACTGCTTAAACAAAACGAGAAAGCCCCTAATTTTAAGGAGTGGAGCAAAAAATAGCGTTTTAGACCAAGTGCTATTTTTCATAGATTGTTAATAACATTTTTTAGATAAAACTTGCATTTTTTGTTAAATGTTCTATTTTGGTTCTCTCAAACAACAATTAATATTAACTAGTCGAACCTTAAAAATTCCATTTTAGGCTAAAGGTTTTAAAAAATA
>JAVVER010000061.1:0-19740 GCA_032251145.1 Vicingaceae bacterium
AACGCTTATTGTAGGCCGCTTTGGTTAGCGGCTTTCCTTCTGTAGTGTACCCTACAATCATTTCTTTTTCTAAAATTCTATTAATTTTCTCAATAATAGATACTGTTTTTACACTAAGTATTTTTTGAACGATGTCTAATTTAGCTGCTTGTATGTTCATAATTTATATGATATAAGGTTATGACAAAATTAACGCTTTTTGATTCATTTAGTTTCGTTTTTCACTTGTTTTTTAGTAGGTAGATAAAAGTAGTAAAATGGAGTTAGTGTCAAGTTTAGGAAAGGTCAACGCTCTAAATTATTTATCGTTTTTATTTTTTTTCCATTATCATCAAACAAAATAATTTTATCTAGGATTGATTTTGAACCTCCCCGACCTTTCCCTTTGCTTATTTTTAAGTGAACACTTTTTCGAGTTCCTTTTTTAGAATAAATAATGGTTTTCTGATGTTTTTTCATAAATCCATCTCTAACCCATGCTGAATATTTGTGAATAGATTTTTCCATCAAATCTCCCTCTGGATTAAATTTTTTTTCGATACGTATGTGTCCAAGCAATCCATATCTTGAAATTCTAAAGTACTTATGTTTAGTAACAATTTCATTACTATTTTCATTAACATCTCTAGCAATTCTTATTGAGGGAAAAGGTTTGTTAAATCTGCATCCGATGGCAAACAAAACAAACAATATGATTAAGAAGTTTTTCATTTTACTTTAATTTCTTCTTTAAACATATAGTCTTTTATTCCTTTAACAGTATAGTACCTTACTTTCCCTTTAATTTGATAATTTCCTTTCTCTAGTGAATCTAAACGAATGTTTGCAAAGGTATAATCATTAGTGGAAGAATATTTAGGATTTATTGAGCTGCCGTTTTTTTTCACTTCTTCAATTATTATATGCCTACCTTCTTTACTTAATTGCATAGCTTCGTCTGTTAGATTTATAATAACTGTTCCCGAAGAATCAACAGTCGAACTTGACTTTAAATTAGGAGACACTCCAAAACCACTACAACCACCTTTTAAAAGGTCATATAGTAATTCCATATAACTACAATATGAAATTGCTAAGTCAATTTTCATTTGAATTAGCATTAATTTGTTCTCAGAAATATTAAGTTTTTCAAAGTCGCTTTTATAAGGAGGTAGATAAAGTTCTTTTAAACCATCTTCTTCTTTATTAAATTTTGAATTGATAAATGAAAAAGTAGAATCATACATTGTTTGAGCTTCTTCAAACAGGTAATTATTAGGAGATGTTATAGCTGAATCTATTAAATAATAGGAGGTTTTTAGTAGCGAGTCTATTTTTAAAACATTTTGATAATACGTTTTTTTAAAATATGAATTAGGAGATTCTACCATTTCTATGGCTATACTAATTCTAAAAAATTGTCCATTATTATCTGCAAACTCAAAATAAGTTTCATACTGTCTTTCATGCTCTTTCACTTGCTCCTCAGATAAGCCACATGAGAAAATCACAAGAATAAAAAATGTATAAAATAGCCTTTTCATGCCACTAAAATAATGATTTTTATGAGAATAGTTATTTTATGAATAAAAAAGGAGTTTGAAAAAACTCCTTTTTCTCTTACAAATTATTTAAAGTATCATCATCCACCAAATTTGGCAACGTAACTTTTAATCCTGGAGTTCTTTCCATTTCTCTTTTAATGGCAAAAATAGCTTCTGAGTTTCTTGCCCAACTTCTTCGGGCAATGCCATTATTCACATCCCAAAAAAGCATGGATTTTAATCTTCTATCAGCATCGGTAGAACCATCTAAGGTTAATCCAAAACCACCATTAATTACTTCTCCCCAGCCAACGCCACCGCCATTGTGTATAGAAACCCAAGTGGCTCCTCTAAAACTGTCTCCAATAACATTATGAATTGCCATATCTGCTGTAAATGCAGAGCCATCATAAATATTAGAAGTTTCTCTATAAGGCGAATCTGTTCCTGAAACATCATGATGATCTCGCCCTAAATTAATAGGAGCAGAAAGTTGTCCGCTAGCAACCGCTTTGTTAAAGGCTTCGGCAATTTTTATTCTTCCTTCGGCATCGGCATATAAAATTCTAGCTTGAGAACCAACTACTAACTTGTTTTCTTGCGCTCCTTTAATCCAGGTAATATTATCTTGCATTTGTTGTTTTATTTCATTGGGAGAAGTTTTTATCATTTCTTCCAATACTTCGCAAGCAATATCATCGGTAGTTTTTAAATCTTCTGGTTTTCCTGAGGTGCATACCCAACGGAATGGTCCAAATCCATAATCGAAACACATAGGTCCCATAATATCTTGCACATAGCTAGGATAAGCAAAATCCCCTCCCTGACCTCCCCGAAGGGGAGGGGTATGTGTAAAGTTACCATCAGCATCTTTATAAATAGCGGCATCTGCTCTTGATGCCTCTAAAAGGAATGCGTTTCCATAGTCGAAAAAATAAGAGCCACGCTTAGCATGTTTATTTATTGCAGCAACTTGCCTTCTGAGACTTTCTTGAACTTTTTGTTTAAACAATTCAGGATTATTCGCCATCATTTCGTTGCTTTCTTCGTAGCTTAACCCAACAGGGTAGTATCCTCCCGCCCAAGGATTGTGTAAAGAAGTTTGGTCGGAACCCAAATCTATGTAAATTCCTGCTTCATCAAATTTTTCCCAAAGATCCACTACATTTCCATCATAAGCAATTGAAACTACTTCTTTATTTGCTTTGGCTTGTCGCACTCTTTCGCAAAGTTCATCTAAATCGCTAATTACTTCGTCCACCCAACCTTGTTCATGTCGTTTAAAAGTAGCCGCAGGATTTACTTCGGCTGTAACCGAAATAACTCCAGCAATATTTCCTGCTTTGGGTTGAGCACCACTCATTCCTCCTAATCCTGAAGTAACAAATAATAGCCCCTCCCCAGCCCTCCCCGAAGGGGAGGGAGTGTTTCGCAACGCTCTTTGTTTTCTTGCAGCATTCAACACTGTAATGGTTGTGCCGTGTACAATTCCTTGTGGACCAATGTACATATAAGAGCCCGCTGTCATTTGACCGTATTGTGTTACACCTAGGGCATTAAATTTTTCCCAATCATCTGGTTTGGAATAGTTAGGTATCATCATTCCGTTTGTAACCACTACTCTTGGAGCCTCTTTGTGTGAAGGAAATAATCCCATAGGATGTCCGGAATACATTACCAAAGTTTGTTCATCTGTCATCTCTGACAAATATTGCATGGTTAATAAATATTGAGCCCAATTTTGGAAAACAGCTCCATTACCACCGTAAGTAATTAATTCGTGTGGATGTTGAGCAACAGCAGGGTCTAAATTGTTTTGTATCATCAACATTATAGACTTTGCTTGTATTGATTTTCCAGGATATTCGTCAATAGGTCGAGCATACATTTCATAATCAGGACGAAAACGATACATGTAAATTCTTCCGTATTTTTCTAGCTCCTCAGTAAATTCTTTTGCCAAAACAGGATGATGTTTTGCTTTAAAATAACGTAATGCGTTTTTTAGGGCGAGTTTTTTTTCTTCTTTGGAGAGGATGTCTTTACGTTTAGGAGCATGGCTTACCGTGTTATCAACTTCTTTTTTTGATGGCAATTCGTTTGGAATTCCTTGTCGTATTGGCGTTTTAAAAAGCCCCTTGTTCCCCGAAAGGGAAACGCTGTTTTTTCGTTTAGGTGCTTGATTATTAGTTGTATATTTATCCATAATGTATTAAAGTAAAAAAATTATCATTTTTTGTTTTTATAGTGCCTTTCGGGGGTTGGGGGCTTTTTTTTATCAAACCCATAAGGACAATGCCGACAACCGTTCTGACAACAATAGCCTCTTTTCAAAAGATACTTTTCAGTAAAAACCTTATAGCCTTCTGGAGTATAATAAAAGTCGTCTTTTTCTAATTTATTATTTGAAAACCCTTCCATTTTTATTTAGTGGTTTCTTTTTCTAATTCATCCAAATGAGTGACTCCTCCAGAAACAATAAATTTCATAAAATCGGTAGCATTTACATTTTTAACTGGAGTAACTTGCGATGCAGAAACAATAAAAAAATTACCAGAAAAATTATACGAATGAGGAAGATAAACCCCAATTCTATCGTCAGTTACTCCAAGTTTAGATAAATCATTAGTGGTTATAAATCCTAATTTTTCAAGGTTGGAGTCTTTGCTAAGTTTAACTAAAACAGGTTTGTTAAAACTTTTTTTAGAGCCAACAAAGGCAGATAATAAATCTTTTACCGAAGAATAAATGGTTTTTAAGAGTGGTAATTTATCTAGTAAATGATTAAATTGTGATTTAATAGGTTCTAAAATAATACTGGAACCTACCACTCCTAAAATAGTAATAACAACTATAAGAACCAAAAAACCCATGCCCGGAACGTTTATTCCTACGGGTATTAATCCATCAAAAAACTTAAAAAGTTCTACAATAATGTAAATGGTTATAGTAACAGGAGCAGCATAAAGCAATCCTCTAAAAAAGTATTTAAGAAAAAGTTTAAAAATTGACTTAGGTTGCATAGTATGTGTTTTGATATGGACAAAGATACTATACTAAGAGAAACCTTATAATAATTAAAACTTTATTTTTTTCTTTCTTTTAGTTTTTTAATTTTGCATTCAATTTCAATATTATATAAACTTAAAAATACCTCAACATGAAAAAAATCTTACTATCTTCTTTAGTCTTAATGATGGGAGCAGTAGTTTTTGGTCAGACTTCGAATAGAAGCGAACTTAAGCCGGCTCCACAAAATGTGCTTTTAACCAAAAGCCATGAATCTTCTCTTAAAAACATGAATGCTCAAAAAACCTTGGCTTGTATTGATACCATCAGGTATTCTCAAACAAAAGAACAAGTTTTAGGAACAGATAATTTTTTCATATTTGAATTGTGGGCAAATGATAATGAATCTATGTCGCAAACTTTTTTATTAAATGGAGCTACGCTTGGAATAACAGGCGTAGAGTTTTTTGGTAGAAATAGTCCAAATGGAATAGCAAGCGTTAGTGTAAGGGCTTCTATTTATAATGTTGATGGAAATAATAATCCAATAACGGAAATAGCTTTTGCTAATATTACCATATCAGATACAAACTTTTCTTACAGACAAGTTAACTTTACTCCAATTAATGTAACTGGTAACTATGCAGTAGTAATTAGACCAACTAATGCTGGAGGTATCGTAGATTTCTACGTGAATGATGCAGCACCTAGCCAATCGTATGATGAAAACTTATCTAGAGCAAAATCAGATTGGTACACATCATCAAACGGCAACTGGGTAAATATGCCAACTTATACCGTTTCGGGTTTTACAGGTGGTCCATTCGATTTTGAAATGTTAGCTGCACCTAAAATTACTTACACTATAAATACAGATTTTACCGCTTCTCCTACACCTTCTTGTTTAGGAACTCCTGTAACTTTTACCAATACAACTACACCAACCACTATTTTAAATAGTAGGTTTTACAACTTTCAAGAATTTAGAAACTTTTTTCAAACCATACCAGATTCTACTTATGCTTACGCTATGGGTGGAGCAACTCCTTTAATTTGGTCTGAAAATACTACATTCACGTATGCTACTGCAGCTAATCATACTCCTATCTTATATACCTTAGGTGGTTTTTGGAACAGTTGTTTAGATAACAACACTAAAACAGTATCTGTAAATCCATTACCAACTGTAACAGCTAATGCAACTTCAACTTCTGTATGTGCTGGAACGCAAGTTACCCTTACTGGTGGAGGAGCTACTTCTTATACGTGGAATAATGGGGTTACTAATGGTGTTGCTTTTACACCAACAGCCACAACTACTTATACGGTTACTGGTACAGATGGAAATAATTGTCAGAATACAGCTCAGGTAACAGTTACTGTAAACCCACTACCAACTGTAACAGCAAATGCATCTGCAACTACTGTTTGTGCTGGCGGACAGGTTACTCTTACTGGTTCCGGAGCTACTTCATATACTTGGGATAATGGAGTTACTGATGGGGTGGCTTTTACTCCTACTGCTACAACTACGTATAATGTAACAGGTACTACAGGTTCTTGTTCGGATGTTGACCAAATTACTATTACGGTAAATCCTACACCAACAGTAACAGCAAATGCTACTGCAACTTCTGTTTGTGCTGGAACACAAGTTACACTTACTGGTGGTGGTGCTACTTCATACACATGGGATAATGGAGTTACTAATGGAGTTGCTTTTACACCAACAGCAACTACCACTTATACTGTTACAGGAACTAATGCTAATAACTGTCAGAATACTGCTCAGGTAACCGTAACAGTAAACCCACTACCAACAGTAACAGCAAATGCAACTGCAACAACAATATGTGCAGGAGGTCAGGTTACTTTAACAGGTGGAGGAGCTACTTCTTATACTTGGGATAATGGAGTTACTGATGGGGTGGCATTTTCTCCAACAACAACTACTACTTATACGGTTACTGGTATAGATGGAAACAACTGCCAAAATACAGCTCAGGTAACTGTAACTGTTGCAACAGGAATTACTGTTACAGCAAATGCAACTGCAACTTCAATTTGTGCAGGAGACCAAGTAACCTTAACAGGTGGTGGAGCTACTTCTTACTCTTGGGATAATGGTGTAACTAATGGTGTAGCTTTTACTCCTACAGCTTCAACTACTTACACCGTTACTGGTACTTCTGGTTCTTGTACAGACAACGATCAAATTACCATTACAGTAAACCCATTGCCAACTGTTACAGCAAATGCATCTGCTTCTTCTATTTGTAATGGAGACCCTGTTACCTTAACAGGTGGTGGAGCTACTTCTTACTCTTGGGATAATGGTGTTACCGATGGTGTAGCTTTTAATCCTACAGCCAATACTACTTATACGGTTACTGGTACAGATGCAAACAACTGTCAGAATACGGCAACTACTACGGTTACTGTTACAACTGTTGACGCAACTACAACTACAACAGGAACTAGCATTGCTGCTAATAACAATAACGCCACTTACCAATGGGTAGATTGCGATAACAGTAATCAGCCAATTACAGGTGCTACTAGCCAAAGTTTTACACCTACAGCTACTGGAAATTATGCAGTTGTTGTAACAGAAAACGGATGTAGCGAAACTTCTGCTTGTGAAAACATTATTATTACAGGGATAAATGAAGTGAATGCCAACAACAACATTTCTCTATATCCAAACCCTGTTAGGGATGTTTTCACTATTTCATCTTCAAATGATTTAAGCGGAACAGTTGTTAAAATTGTTGCTATTACTGGTCAGACTTTAGTAGAAAAAACAATAATTTCAGTAAATACAGCTACTTTTGATATGAGTGTTTATGCTACAGGATTATATTTCGTAGAGATTAATCAAAACGGCAACCTAAACACCTTAAAAGTGATTAAGAAATAAATATTAAAATAATTTTTATAGAAAACCCTTTTAGCAATTTTGCTGAAAGGGTTTTTTATTTTGCTGCGTATTTTTGTTCAAAGTACATACTTTTTAGTGAAGTTGTTTAAAGTTGTCTAATAGTCGAGCCTTAAAAAGCTAAAGTTAGATTTTTGTAAAGTTTATATTGAGTTTATCAAAGTGAAGCAAGAACCCCCACTGCCGCATTCTATGATAAAAAGTAACACTTAAACGATATAAATGGATTTAGAAGCCATATAAACTATCTTTTTTACCGCACCCTTACTTTTATACCTCTGTATTTTTAATTTCTAGCTTTGTTTTTTCCTTAATTATCAAACACTTACGTTTTTAATTTTAAAAACCAGATAAATAGTAACACTACCCTAAAAATTGTGCGGGTGAAGTTGGGCTGATTGATGTGGAGTTGATTTTGTAAAAAAATAGGAAAGTTGATTCAGTTTGTATATTATACTGTCATTAAGTAGTTTGATAACATTTCTGAATCTGAAAATTTAAATACAGGAAGTGTTAAATAATCTCTTTTAACTTTATTTTGAGTATTAGCTACTGTACGAAGCATATTAACAACCTCTTCATTTGCATTTGTAATGTCAATGATAATATCATTATCATTTTTCATGAATATTATCTTTTCTTTGTAGAATTGGTCAGCAAAAGACCTAGACATGAACTCTACATTAGAAAAATCAAACTCAATATGTTTGCATTTGCTTTCTCTAACAGCATTCATCAATTCAGTTGCAGCTTCTCTTGTATTCAATAATCTGCTTACTTCTTCTACTACTTGTATTTGTAACAATGCTTTCATTTTTCCTCTGTACAAAGTTATATATTATTTTATATATTCTGAAATATATTTCATATAACGTAAAACTATACCTTTTTGTTATTTCTTATACCTCTATTCTAAATATTTATAAAAACTAAATTGTTTATTCTGTAATAATGGTATTCTCAGTGCTATATAACAACCCTTGTATTTATTAACCTTTGGTATTTGTATTACTTCTTTTTTTTCTACCGTTTGCACAAAAAATACATCATCTGATAATAAAAAGAACTTCCCTTTTAAACCTTCCACTAACATCTTTCTTGATGTAGATAACCCAAACCCTCTACTTTCGGGTATATTTTTAGTCGATTTTCCATATACAGCATAGTTCATAGCTTCTTTAGTTGTTTCTGGCTGATGTTTTCCACTATCAATATAGGATTGGTAAAGTCCTTTCCCATAATCTGCAATGCACACATCCATATAGTTCTTTGATGGATAAAACTGAGCAAAAATTATTCCTTTACCTGAATTTGAATGGTCAACAATATTCTGTGTCAATTCATCAATCAAATAAAAAACCCCTTCAAGTATATCCCCTTCTAATTTAAGCTGTTTTTTAAAAATAGTATTGATTGCTGATAATATTTTCTCTCTTACCCTATTTTCCTGAGTAGTCTTTCCACATGGAAAACAAACTATTGGGATATAATTTTTTTCATGGTAAGGTTCAAAAATAGTATCAAAAGTTTGAATATTAACATTCGAATAATCAAACCCATTGGGAAAAGAAATTGCTTTCAAATATCCAGACAAATACTCATTATCTTTATTATATATCCAAGTATTATTCCCTCCATTTTCTTGATTTGAATTAGCTATTACTGCTACTCCTCCGATTAAAAAAGGACTTGTAAATTTACAGTTATCAAAATCAAACTCTATCTCTTTAGTTTCTGAAGAGTTTACTTCTGAAATAAACTTTAAAAACACATTTATAGGGTCTCCAAAATTATCTGAAGTCCTTGCAGGAATTGATATTGTTAACTTACTCATAAAGTACTTTTTAAACTAACGGTAAAGATATTATTTTATACTCAGTTTTCAGTTTATAACTACAAGCTTTTGAATGAATTGTTTTGTCTTTGTGGTTTGTAACTGTAAGTTGGTGGCTTATTTTTTCGCTTTGTTTTGAGCTTCTTTTTGCTTGTTTTTAGTGTTGTTTCTTGGGTTCGTTTTAGGTTCTTTTTTGGGTTGGGTTTGGGGTTCTTTTTGGGTTGGTGGGTTTAGCTCCCAACTCCTTTAAATAAAGGGGAAAGGGCTAAAAAAGAAAAAGAAGAAAAAAGGAGAGAAAACAGGGCTGAAAGCCCCGAAAACAAAGGGAAAGATAGCAAAAATATAAACTGTTGATAACTTCTTTAAAATGCTTTAAAAAGTGCCAATTTTGACACTTTTTGAACATAAAACAGATAAAAACAAGCTAAAATTACAAAGTTTAACAACTCCAAAACTTGCAGAGGGTAGCAGAACAACCAGTAAAATAATAACCTAAAATTTGATTAAAAACAAGCTAAAAAACAAAGTATTTTATATTTACCCGACCTAAGTAACCTCCCACAATGCAAACGCAAAACTTATCTCGTACGCTTATAGCTTAGGGCTTACTGGGGCTTTTTCTTCACTTGTAAAATTTAAAGCAAAATAACAAGTAGTGGAGTTGATTGTGTAGGTATTTGAAAAAATAGGAAAGTAATTCAGTTTGTAGCTACAAGCAACAAACAGCAATTCAGAACTAACATATTGATTTTACGTTAATTTCGAATATTCGAACTAAAAAATTGTAATTTACTCGTGTAGGTTGCAGGGATAAAATTACAAAGTTTTACAGCTCCAAAACTTGCAGAACCTAAAGAACCATAAAAATAAATGCTAAAATTTGATTAAAAACAAGCCATTTATATTTAACCGACCTAAGTAACCTCCCACTTTGCCCTCGCAAAACTTAGCTCGTACTTTTACAGCTTAGGGCTTACTGGGGAAAGGGCTAAGAAAAAGGAAGAAGAAAAGAGAGCGGAAAAAAGGGCTGAAAGCCCCACAAACAAAGAGAAAGAGAGCAAAAATATAAACTGTTAATAACTTTCTTTAAAATGCCCTAAAAAGTGCCAAAATTGGCACTTTTTGAACAAAAAACAGGATAAAAATACAAAATTTTACAACTCCAAAACTTGCAAAGGGTAGCAGAACCATAAAATTAAATGCTAAAATTTTGATTAAAAACAAGCTAAAAAACAAGGTATTTATATTTAACCGACCTAAGCAACCTCCCACTTTGCCCTCGCAAAACTTAGCTCGTACGGTTACAGCTTAGGACGTACGGGGGGTAGTAATTTCCTGTAATGCTTTTACCTCCTAATAATGCCTCTATTTCTAACAGTCTAGGGTGTAATATATCCAAATGAAAATTGTATTAATTTATTTTTCTCAAAAACATAATTTGCTTCGTAAACACAATATTCATTTTCATATACATATATTGTTCTATTTCCAAGCTCTTTTTTAACCAATTTACAACCGTTAGATAATGTTTTATTTATTAGTTCTTCTTCAGATATTCCTAATTTTATACCATAACCTGAAATAAAATCCTGAAAATCGCTTTGAGTAAAATAGAATTTTGGTGTTAAATAATCTTTGCTAGGGTTAAAACTTGAATTCATTATTTCTTCTGGAATAAAATTAGTAACATTTCCTATAACATAACCGATTTTAGCATCCTTATATTCATTTGGACCTCCACCATAATTTAACCCTAACGATATATATATTGAAGAATCAACAGTCGTAAAATATACTCTATCATTTCTTCCCCAAACATTTTTAATATTTTTAAATGACTTTAATATACTTTCTCCATTATTGAAAATGATAGTAGCATTAATACTTGTATCTAAATGATTACATATCGTATCTTTATTACGATGATTTCTAATATTTACATAACTTATAGGTTTATTTTTCAACAATTGACTTTTTTCTATTTCAACTTCAACCTCTTTTATAGACTCTTTTCTACTATCATTTTTATCACCTGTTTTTTGCTGGGTGCAACCAATAAAAAAAAAAAGAAATGTAGTTATCATTAAATTTTTCATGTGTTTATTTTATTGTTTTTTATCGGACACATGGAAGTCGCCTATAATCATTCTCCTGTGTGTTAAACTTTTTAGCATGGCTCGTTTCATGTTAAAAATATTATTGCCCAGAACCACCACTAGTTGAATTACCTTGATTTCCATAATTGGGATTACCATTGATTTGAAAGTTTACTATTAATGTCCTCCTTTGTACTCTTATATAATTGTCAAAGAAGTTTCCTAGTTTAAGTAATGCCCCATCGCTTTCCCTAACTCCAATACATCCAGCCGTTCCTCTGTCGTTACAGTCTGGATGTATTAATAAACCTCCTCTTCCATTGAATGGTGGTAATCTCAATTTCCACCCATTTGCACCAGAGTTTAATTTCATACCTGGTTCACTTGTGCTTGAAACCCAATTATCTCTTGAGATACCATCAATACCAACAGTTTTTCCATATCTTACAATATACTGGTTGTTTGGAGTTGGTCCGTTCTCATAAGGTCCACTTGTAATATTATAAGTCTCAACAGGTATAGAACTCCCATCATCAAAGATAGTATTTAATGTCATAAACCCTAATATTCCATAATCTGCATTATTTGAACTTAATTTCTTAGGAAATGTAATTAAATTCTTTGGTAAAACCGCCCCTGTAAAATTTAAACTATAGTTACCTGTTTCAAATGCAATAAGACTATTAGTGCCTGTTAGTATTTCAGAAAGTACTCCTGTACTAATAATGTGGTTTGCAATAAAATTATCTCTTTCTTGTAAAACTCTTCTTCCTACTTGTCCCGATGCTGATGCTACTGCTCCATTAAATAACTCTTCATCAATTTTTATTCTTCTTAATGGTCCCTCATCATTAAATGTGCCTAATAGCTTTCCACTTTTTATACCAAAAAACTCAGAAGTATCTCCTTTCAAGTCAATGTAAAGTATAGGATTATTACTAAATGTCGAATAAGAGCTAGTTGAAATATTCGGTTTTATATCCATATTCCATCTTCTAGCAGTTCTACTATCATACTGCCAAAACTCTGCGGTGTAACTATTTCCTCCCTCATTAATGTCTAAATCCTTTTCCTGCCCATTAAATGAGTACCTCGCCTCATTCGGATTAAAATCCCTCATACTCATTCCAAAAGGATACGTATCGGAAAAGCTCAACACACTTGGACTGAAATAATCATTGGCATCAATAGTGGTTAAATCGCCCTGATTATTAAGCTGTTTGAGGTCTGAAATTACTACTCTTACTGAACCGAGATGGTCATTTAACTCATAGTGTTTATTTCCTATCCTTCTATTGCCTTCTGCTGTTCCTCCATTGTTTGCAAAAAACTTAAACACTTGTGTTGGCATGCTACCAGTTAACTGGTAGGCAGCTCCTGCTGTTAAACTAGCACTAGCATTGCTTCCGTTAAATGTTTGTATTTGTAAGGCTGGTTCTCCCATATTTGGCATGTAATACTTACCGTCTGCTCCTCTTTTAATTTCGCTATATAAATAACTTGCAAGGGGGCTTATTGGTGTAATATTCGATAAATTTACATTGAAGTTGTTTAAAGTCCAAATATAACCATGAAAATGAATTATTTTTTTGTAATACGAGGCATTTTTGACAAGCATAGCCATAGCTATGGTTGGAGGAAATAACAATGTAGTGCAAAAAAAGAAACATTTTTTAATTTATAGAGGGAACTTTAAACAACTTCATTTATAGGATCGTATTTCCAAACATTTTTTTCGGTTTTTTGTAAAGGGTCTTGTGTTTTAGCTTCTTTATAAACGCCTCGTTGGGCATATAAAATATCCGAACTGTTTGTTCCTCCTTCTACATTTCCGTTTCCAAAATTGCCGGCTGCACTGGTATTTATCATTTCTACATTGCCTGTTATTGCTGTTTTAGAGGCATCCAGTTCTATTTCATAAATTTGGGCTACTCTGTGGTTAAAACCCGCAACATATTCGTTGTGATGATACCATAATAGTTTTGTACCATCTTGAGCTATTTGTAGTTCTCCTTGTTTGGTGTCGGCACAGCTATTTAAGCTATACAACACATGTTCCTGAGGAGTTGTGTTTGCACCGGTAAACTCGTAAGCTACAATTTCGGTAATTCCTTCGCCATTAGGGATTAGTGGTACATAGCGAGTGGTATATACAACGGTTTTGCCGTTTACATGGTCTTCGAACCCCGTAAAATGTAATCCGTATTGTGCGGTGGTATTGGTGGTTAAGGGTTGGTTGATTAGTGTGTTTTCTACTTCTCCTGCGTTAACCATAGTTCCATAACCTAATAAATTCATATCAATAATATGGTAGTTGGGTGTATTGGTATTGTTTAGGGTTATTAGTGCATATTTATTGGATCCTGTTAAATTAACAATAATAGGTTTACATGCTGTATTAATATCGGTAATCAATTCTGTTCCTTTCATTAGTTTGCCTGTGGCATCGTAAATTAAACAGGCATCTTTATTACCCAAGTATTTTTTTGTTAATACGGTGTAAAATTGTAACTCTCAATTGGTGTTTTCGGCAACTGCTACTCCGTTTTTGGCAACTCCCAAAAATTCGTTATTGGTTGTTGCGGAATAAGCATTTCCATTGTTTTTATCGAAGTTGATTAGGTCAATTTTTGTATTGCACACATCATTTAACCCGGAATTAAGTTTACCATTTGCACTTAAAATCCAGTTTTGGTATTCGGCTTTGTTTTCAACGCCTGTTCCTAAAGGAGGTAATGGGTTGTTCTATGAGGTGAACAAACTCATTCATTCCGCCTGTGGTATCTGCATAGGTAGATTTTGTTCTGTACTTTTGCATTATGCAATACCAACAACTTCCTAAAATTCCACTTCAGCAAGTTAAACTTGATTTTTTGGAAAAAAAAAATATACAATTATATGTGTTGCGTGAAGATTTAATTCATCCTACCATATCTGGTAACAAATGGCGGAAATTATATTATAACTTGCAAGAAGCCAACAATCAAGAGAAAAAACAATTATTAACTTTTGGAGGAGCTTTTTCCAACCATATTGCGGCAACTGCTGCTGCAGGTAAGCAATTTGGATTCAATACAATAGGAGTAATTAGAGGAGAAGAGCATTTGCCTTTAAATCCAACCTTACAACTTGCTGTAGATAACGGTATGCAGTTAAAATATATGTCGAGGGAGTTGTATAGAGATGAGAAATATAATCCTGTTTTTATTGAAAAACTGAAAAACGAAGTGGGAGATTTTTATCTAATTCCAGAAGGTGGTTCTAATACTTTTGCAGTAAAAGGTTGTACCGAAATTATAAAAAATATCAATATAGATTACGATACTATTTGTTGTGCTTGTGGAACAGGAGGAACCATTGCAGGAATTATTGCTGCTGCTGATGTAACAAAAGAAATAATCGGTTTTCCGGCTTTAAAAGGAGGCAAATTCCTAAAAAATGATATTCAACAATTATTGGTAGACTATCAACAACAATTTTTTGTGGAAATAAATCATCAAAATTGGAGTTTAAATACCAGTTATCATTTTGGTGGTTATGCAAAAATAACACACGAATTGATTGACTTTGTTAATGAGTTTTATCAAAACCATTCTATTCCATTAGATTTAATTTATACAGGAAAAATGCTTTTTGGGATTTTACATCTTGCCAAAACGACAGCTTTTTTTAATGGCAAAAAAATTGTTGCTGTACATACAGGCGGACTGCAAGGAAATAAAGGGTTTGATAAAATTAAATTAATATTTTAAAATTTGGGTTTAATAGTTTCAGTAATCAATAATCAACTGTTAATATTTTTAGAAGAATAGCATTAGAGTGGTTGATATTGCTGTTAACTTTGCAATTAATGAATTATCGTATTTTTATATTATTAATAGTAATGCTGCTGACAATAAGTTCGGTTGCACAACCTGCCGAACGCAGAATTACACGCTCGGAATATATTGAGACTTATAAAGATGATGCCATCAGAGAAATGCATCGTTCGGGAGTTCCTGCCAGTATTACATTGGCTCAGGGAATTCTAGAGTCGGGAGATGGAAACAGTCCCTTAGCCATGTATGCCAATAATCATTTTGGGATAAAATGCCATTCGGGATGGAAGGGAAAAACCATGCATATTGATGATGATGAAAAAAATGAGTGTTTTAGAAAATACAAATCGGTTTATGAATCTTTTGAGGATCATTCTGATTTCTTAACATCACGTTCTCGTTATGCCTTTCTGTTTGAATTAAAAGTTACCGATTATAAAGGATGGGCTAAAGGGTTAAAAAAAGCAGGTTATGCTACCAACCCAAAATATGCTGATTTACTGATAGATTTAATTGAAAAACACCAACTTTATGAGTACGATAGGTATGCAAAGGTTCCTTCTAAAACACCAAAAAAAAGCAAAACTTCAGCCACTTTAGCAAATTCTGCTTCAAAGAATTATACTGTTAAAATGCATAACAATATCAAACACATTATTGTAAAAAAAGGAGATACTTTTTACAGTATTGCTAAAGCGTTTGAAATGAACGAATGGCAATTGTATCGTTACAACGATTTAAACAAAAGTGATGTACTGGAAGAAGGTCAGATTTTATATCTTCAGCCAAAAAGAAACAAAGCTCAAGAAGATTTCCATATAGTGAGAAAAGGTGATAGCATGAGAAGTATTTCTCAGCAATATGGTGTAAAGCTTAATAAACTGTACAAAAAAAATAATATGATTATGGGTACTCAACCCAATGCAGGTCAGAAAATTTCGTTGAGAAAGAAATTAAAAAATTAATCCAATTACATCAAAAGACTTTTTCTGTTAGGCAAGTGGTATTTCTTACTTAAATTTGTCCCTAAAAATTAATTCGATTTGATAAAGAAAAATATTTTTGGCCAGTATCTTTTTCTTAAAAAATTAGTGATAAGAACCTTTGCTTTTATTACTTATATAAGGTTTAAGAGAGTGAATTATCCTAAAATAGAAGGTGCTGAATTGTTTAGAGATTTGCCCAAACAGAATGTGCTTTTTGTTTCCAATCACCAAACGTATTTTGCAGATGTGGCTTTTATGGTTCACGCCATGGAAACAGCTATTTATGGCTATCCAAATGAAATTAAATTAAGAGGGATTTTGGCTTGTCCTTTTGTAGATTTTTATTTTGTTGCTGCCGAAGAAACCATGAAATCAGGATTATTGCCCAAAATTTTAGCGTATGCTGGAGCTATCACCATTAAAAGAACTTGGCGAGAAGCAGGAAAATCTATTAAAAGACCCGTTGACCAAGCAGACACGGAAAAAATAAAAATTGCGTTGGCAAATGGTTGGGTAGTAAATTTTCCACAAGGAACTACTAAAGCTTTTGCCGAAGGTAGAAAAGGTACAGCTCACATCATTAAAAATTACAAACCTATAGTTGTACCTATTACCATAGATGGTTTTAGAAGAGCTTTTGATAAAAAAGGACTTTTTATCAAGAAAAAAAATACGGCTTTACAAATGCAAGTGCATCAACCATTAAAAATAGACTATGAAGATAGTGTTGAAAATATCTTAAAACAAGTAATGGTTGCTATCAATCAACAAGATGGATACGAAAAATATAAAAGTCCATAAATCATTTTCAAATAGTTAATTTTGCTGCTTTAAAAGAAATGGAAGAAACTTACAATAAAAACAAACAATTACGCTACGATTTGGCTTATTTAAAAATGGCTAAAGAGTGGTCTAAATTATCACACTGCAAAAGAAAACAAGTTGGAGCATTGGTGGTTAAAGACAGAATGATAATTTCTGATGGCTATAATGGCTCGCCAACAGGTTACGATAATTGTTGTGAAGATGAAGATGGAAAAACATTGTGGTATGTGCTTCATGCCGAAGCAAATGCATTAATGAAAATAGCAAAATCTACCAATAATGCTAATGGAGCAACACTTTATATAACGCTTTCACCATGCAAAGAATGCAGCAAGTTAATTTTACAAGCAGGTATAAAAAGAGTAGTTTATTGCAATGATTATAAAGACAAAGATGGTCTTAATTTCTTAGAAGAATCTGGTATAGATGTTACTTTTATTAGATTAGAAGATTATCCCTAAACATAGAATATGAATAAATATAACATTAAAATATTTCTACCTCTGTTACTTACATTAAGTGTTGTTGTTGGGATTTACTTAGGTTCTTACTTATCGTCAACTACAGGTAATAAATCTATTATTTTTTCAAAATCAAAATCAAAATCATCAACAGGCAAGCTTAATGAGATACTTAATTTTATTGAAGAAGCTTATGTAGATTCGGTAGATAGCAAAGAGTTGTTAGAGAACTCTATCAATTCTATGTTATCCAACTTAGATCCACATTCTTATTATATATCTCCAAAAGATTTTAATGACATGAATGATCCGATTGAAGGTTCTTTTGAAGGAATTGGCGTTGAATTTAGAATTAAGGATGATACTGTGATGGTAGTAGCGGCAATAGCTAATGGTCCTTCGGAAAAACTTGGCATTCAGGCAGGAGATAGAATTATTAAAGTAGATACATTAAATATTGCTGGTAAAAACATCACGAATAATGATGTAATTAAGCTTTTAAAAGGGCCAAGAGGAACAAAAGTGAATGTTTTTATTAAAAGAAGAGGAACAAAAAAACTGCTAAAGTTTGCTATTGTTAGAGATGAAATCCCAATTTATAGTGTTGATGCTCCTTATATGATAGATGATAATATTGGATATGTTAAAATATCGAGATTTGCTAAAACAACATATGCTGAGTTTTTACAAGCTGTAGCCGAACTCAAAGAAAATGACATGGAAAATTTGATTATAGATTTGAGAAATAATGGAGGTGGAGTATTGTCTTCGGCAATTAGTATTGTTGATGAAATGTTAGATAAAAATCAAATGATTGTTTATACAAAAGGAAGAGCAAGAAAAAAAACAGAATATTATTCCACTTCAAAAGGAATACTTAAAGGAGTTAAAATAGCTATTTTAATTAATGAAAATTCAGCTTCGGCAAGCGAAATACTAGCAGGAGCAATTCAGGACAATGACAGAGGAATTATTTTAGGAAGACGTTCGTTTGGAAAGGGGTTGGTTCAAGAACAAATACCTTGGCCAGACGGTTCGGCAATAAGGTTAACTGTAGCTAGGTATTATACACCCTCAGGTAGGTCTATTCAAAAACCTTATGAAAATGGGTTAGATGATTATAATTTGGAGGCATATAAAAGATATGAAAAAGGTGAATTATTGGAAGCTGATAGTATTCATTTCCCTGATTCATTAAAATATTTTACTAAGAAAGGAAAGGTTGTTTATGGTGGAGGAGGTATTATGCCTGATATTTTTATTCCGTTAGATACAATAGGAGGAACAGATTACTTATATCAGTTGAGATATAATGGAATTATTCAGGAATTTTCGTTGAACTACATTGATAATAGAAGAAAACAAATGTTGGAAACATATCACGATGCTGTTCAATTTAAAAGACAATTTAAAGTAAGTAATCAATTGTTTAATGATTTGATAAAGTTTGCTACTGATTCAGGAATAGAAAGAAATTTAGAACAAATTAAAAAATCTAAAACTTTAATAGAACAAGGCTTAAAAGCAGATATGAGCAGACATCTTTATGGTAACTTTGGTTTTTATGTTATTGTTAATGAAAATGACAAAACCATAAGTAGGGCTATTGAAGAAATTAAAGAGCAGTAAAAATGATAAAAGACATCCCACAGGAAAAAGTCACCAACGTTGCCATTGCTGTTGTTCAAGAAGGTGAAGATTGGAATGTTTACTTGGTTAATTTAAAAGATACTCCATTAGAAAACGTATTAGTATCTTCCAAAGGATACATTACTCATGAGAATGGTTCTCAAACCAAAACTTCTGAATTAAGACATGCATTAGGTAATGTTCCTCCCAAAAGTTACGCTAAAATAGAACCCATTATCGAAAATGTTTTTGGGTTACATAATCAGTATTGGGTAACTTATTTTTCAGAAAATCAGTTATTGGATAAAAAATACATTTTTTTAGCCGAAACAATTAAAGAAGAAAATTTTGTAAAAATTCCTATCATTAATAAGAAAGGAGTGATGATATTATAAACAAAGAAGCCTCGCAATTGCGAGGCTTCTTTGTTTAATGAAATGAAGAATCTAACTTATCTAATAAGAGACAGTGTACCTTTTTCAAAGAACTGTTGTCCATCAATACCTTCGGCTTTAATGATGTAGAAGTAAGTACCAGCAGGAGCATCAGCACCGGCAAGTGTTTTACCATCCCAATAACCATTAACATTGCCCCAAGCAAACATTTTTTGTCCCCAACGGT
>JAVVER010000062.1:0-18760 GCA_032251145.1 Vicingaceae bacterium
ATTAATTAAGCAATGATGCCAACGGCAACATATCATTTTGGGAAAGAGTATAGATGGCATTTCAACGGAAAAGAGGTTGATAATGAGGTAAATGGAGGCGGAAATAGTTATGATTACGGCTTTAGAATTTACAATCCGAGATTGGGTAGGTTCTTGAGTATTGACCCTTTATTTAGAGGTTACCCATATTATACTCCATATCAATTTGCTGGAAATAAACCTACTGTATTTATAGATTTAGATGGAACAGAAGAAGCCATTGAATATGTGAATGCGTTATTCAGTAGTTATGATGCACTTTATGTTAATAGCAATAGGGGAGCTGCCGAACAGAGGTCTCAAAATAGTGGGTTAGCAGGTCCAGAAGATGGTCCACAAGATGCTATGAGGCATACTTTATGGAATGCATTAAATGCTAGAGATATAGGTGCTGACGATGCAAAACCATTTGCTGATTTACACGAAACTGCCGGAGGGTCTTTTGACCCTAATTCTGATGAGTTTAATCCTGTTTCTGTTCAAATGGATTTTCACAATAATCATATTGGAAGAAGAATAGGTGCTAATAATCCTAACGCAACAGATGATGAAATAGAACAACTTGTTATTCAAGCTCTCGCTAATGGAGAGCTAAAACAAATTGTTACACAAACTTTTACTTTGGTTATAGGTATTGATGCTTCAGGTAATAATATTACTCAAAGAGTGGATATAGCTTCTGATAAAAATGGAAATCCTGTAGTACCTGCTGCAAATCAAAGATTAGTAACCCTTTTGGTTCAAAATGGAATTACAGTTAATACTAACACTAATGAAAAGCAATTAATAGACTCTCATCACCCTGTAGTTCAGCCTAATTCTACCGTAGTTCCTCCATCAGGTCAAGGGTATGGTGCTATTGTAGAGGGAGATTCGCAGACTACCACAAACACAAATACAACTACTCAACCAAATATTCAAAATTCTGATATTCCCGATAAATCTGATAATACTCAAGTTATAATAAATGTTCCACCGCCTCCAAAATAAAATTTATGGATTGCATCAAGATATTTGTAAGAATATTAGTATTTGTTTGTGTTTGTGGTTGCCATAATTATAATAACCCTATAAAACTGCCTAACAACGAGGAAAAGTATAATTTAACAATTTCAGAACTTAATAAGGTTTACCCTCTTATATTCTCACAATATGAAGGCTTTTTAGGCAAATGTCCTAATTTTATTTTTGGAGAGTTTAAAGTAATATCAACTTTTCAATTAAACGATGTTATTTATGGGGAAGATATAGATAAATTATACAATTATCCTGTTCAAGCATTGCAGTTTAAAGGAATAAATAAGAGTAAATACTCGCTTGATGAGATAGAAAAAAATCTTAGTGAGCAATTTTATTCTTGCAATGTAAAAATAGTCAAAAGTAGTAATATTAAATTTTTACTATATTCGGATAAAGGGTTGTTTTTTGGCTATGTTGAAGAGTATAAAAATTCTGTGGAAGAAGGATATAAACTATGCCTTACCCCCTCTCCCCCAACTGCACGTTTGAAGTGATGGCAATAGGGTTGGCAACTACGGGCTTTGTAACTTTCCAATGCAACCTATACGAGTAAATTACACTATTATTATTCTATCTTTTAATCCTGTTTTTTAGTTTTCTTTTTTCGGCTCTTTCAAATGCTTTTTCTTTTTTAGCAAGCCATTCATCAATTTTTGCTTTTACTTCGGGCTTGTTATCCATATCCAACAGGTCGGATAATTGAAAAGCCATATTGCCCATTATTATAATGGGGTTTAGTTCTTCTTCTGTTTTTTTTGTATCGTTTTCCATATCGGAAATAATCTTAAAACTCAAATTTACGAACTTTAAATTAATGTCAATTTTTAGTGTTTAATTTTTATGGTTCTTTAACCCTCTGTAATTTTTTGGTGCTTTGCTCCAATTGTTGCATTTTTTAGAGCTGAAAGCTCTAATATTTTAGCTTGTTTTTCCGAGAAATCGGAACAAGTTATGTTCAAAAAGTGTCAATTTTGGCACTTTTTAAAGCATTTTAAAGAAGTTATCAACAGTTTATATTTTTACAATGTCTTACAAAATGATAAAATGGTACAAAGTGGTAAGTTAGTGGTGGAGTAATTGAATGGTTACATCATAAAAAAACAACCTTGGAAAACTCCAAGGCTGATTTTATTTTTATGATTCTTTAAAATAGAAGTTGTTTAAAGTTCAAATATAACCATGAAAATGAATTGTTTTTTTGTAATACGAGGCATTTTTAACAAGTATAGCCTAAGCTATGGTTGGAGAAAATAACGAAGTAGTACGAAAAAAGAAACATTTTTTAATTTATTATGAGGACTTTAAACAACTTCATAAATTACATTTCCAATATCCAAGCTTTGCTATTGTCAGATTTTGCTGATGCCAACGCATCTAAAGCTAGCTGTCTGGTAGAGTGGCTATTGTAACTAACCGTCCATAAACCTTTTCTTTTGCCAACTATCCAGGCATCAAAACCTTTATTTTTTAGTTGTTTTACCATTTTGTTGGCATTTTTCTTTTCAGAAAAACATCCTGCAATAATGTGGTAACGCAAATTGGTTTTAGTAATAAGCACTTTTGTGGTATCCGCTTCAGCAATATACTTATCTGTTAAAGCAATAGTTAAAGGTTGCTCATCTTTTAACCAAGAAAAAGTAAGATACTTTTCATCTCCAGCAGTTTTATTAATGCTTTCCTTTAACGAAAGAACATCTTCTGCTTCAAATGTAGTTAGTGCTGTTCGGGGTGAGTAAGTAGCTACTTTTTCGTCTGCAAATGGATTTAATTTGGCGTAATTAATATTTTGCGACAAATCATATTTTGAAGGTATCCAAAAAGCAAAAAATCCCAAAGGAATAATAATAGCCGCAGCGGCAGCCCATTTTCTAACACTACTTTTATGTTGAGGAAGCGTTTTTACTTGCTCAGCAATTTTTTCCTCATAGTTTTTTCTCTTTATAGGACTAACTTGTATTGGTGTTAATCCATAAGAAGAAAGTAAATAGTTTTCGGTTAATGATGGTTCAAAGTGAATTCTATTTTCATTGTCCATCACAAAAGCACCAATGTCTTCAAGGATAACTTCTTTATTAGTTCTCAGCTTCGTTTTTGTAGTTAAAACAAAAACTTCAATCTCTTTTAAAGCTTCATCATAACTTATGTTTTCTTTTTTAGAAACATAATGCGTTAATAAACCATCATTGGCAATTAAATTTTTATTAAAAGAAATTTGTTTAGATGGCGGATGAAATTTATGCTGAACGGTTTGAATATAAGCCGGTTTATAGTTGCAAACAAAACCTCCAAAATTTGGCAGAATCACACACTCATGGTGAAAAAGCAACTGACTTATATATACTGAAATATCCATCATAACAACTTACGAAGTTATAAATTTTTAAAAGAAAACAACACTTAGTTTTAAAAGATTTTTTGATTGTCGATTCAAATGAAGTTCAAATCAGGTTCAAATCTTCAGGAACATCAATAGAAACAGCTTCAAAAAAGGTTTCTTTCACTTTTATTTTATAGCCATTTTCTAACCATCTTAACTGCTCCAGACCTTCAGCTTTTTCTATGCTCGACATAGGTAATTGAGTAATTGCTTTCAACACCTCAGCTCTATAGCCATAAATACCAATATGCTTAAAAAATGTTTGATGGTTTAACCAATCTTTTTCCTCAACTCCTCTTAAAAAAGGCAAGGTTTGGCGACTAAAATACAAGGCAAAATCATCAACAGCTTTAATTACTTTAGGTTTATTGATATTGAAAAGCTCTTCTTGCTTGGTTATTTTCTTTCCTAAGGTAGCAATTTCGGTTTTCAAATCTTCAAAACAGCTGCCAACTTCATCAATTTGCTCAGGATTGATATAAGGTTCATCTCCTTGAATATTTATTACCACATCATAATCTGTATCAAGTTTGTTTAGCACTTCTGCACATCTGTCTGTCCCGCTTTGGTGAGCTGCATCTGTATAAACTACTTTAAAATTTAATGCTTGTGCATGATTGTAAATTCTTTCATCATCTGTAGCAATAATTACATCACTTAAACAAGTCGCTTTTTTTGACTGCTCATACACTCGCTGAATCATTGATTTTCCTTTAATATCTACCAATGGCTTTCCTGGAAACCTTGTAGATGCGTATCGAGATGGAATGATGCCTAAAATTTTCATCTGTATATTTTCTTAGTTTAGTAATTGTCATTTAATGGCGATGAGCTACACTCATCGCTGAAAAATTAAGCTCCTTTGGAGCTTTTAACTATTATTTTTTACCAAGTTGTAAAAATAGTACTTTTCATCAGTAAATAATAATTTTAAAGTGTCACCACTAACCTCCGTATAAGTTTTACATTCGTTTTTGTAAGTTTGCGAATGAAAAATTGATGTCGGTTTAAAAAATAAAAACGAATCATTAACAACAAACTAATGCACAAAATAACTGCCGATTATATTTTTACAGGAAATGCTGCTCCAATAAAAAACGGCATCATCATTATTAAAAATGATGGAACTATAGTAGATGTTATTGATCCTGAAAATTCAACCATCAATTTTGATGAAGTAAAAAAATACGAAGGTGTTATTTGTCCAGGGTTTATAAATACACATTGTCATTTAGAACTTTCTTACCTTAAAAATGAAATCTCTCAAAAAACAACCTTACCTGGTTTTGTAAAGGAATTGGTGCAAAAAAGAAACAATTTTTCCGAAGAAGAAAGACAAGCAGCTATTACTAATGCTGAACAAGAAATGATACAAAATGGTATTGTGGCTATAGGCGATATCGCTAACGGAAATAGTACTTTTCAGCTAAAAGAAAAGCAAAATATTTATTACCATACTTTTTTAGAAGTTTTTGAAATAGACGATGAACTAGCCAACAATGCCTTTGATAAAGTAGCACAATTAAAAGCTACTTATTTTAATAAAAATCAAATCAGCATTGTTCCTCATGCTCCTTACTCTGTTTCAAAATCGTTACTAAAATTAATTGCTTCTCCAAAAAATGCTATTTTCACTATTCACAACCAAGAGACTGATTCTGAAGGAGTTTTTTTTAAAGAAAAATCAGGAAAATTATACGAGCAAATGGCTACTTTTAATCCTAAAGTAACCACTTGGGAAAATGAAAAAGACGGCTCTTTAGCACATTTTCTTCCTTATTTTAAAAATGCAGCATCGCTTTTATTGGTTCATAATACCTATACAACAAAAGATGATATTGCTTATGCTAAGCAGCAAAACATTCCTATTTATTGGTGTTTTTGTCCCAAAGCCAATTTATATATAGAAAATAAACTTCCTAATTTTAATTTGTTTGAAAACGAGAATTGCACAATAGGCACAGACAGTTTAGCTAGTAATGATACACTTTCTGTTTTAGACGAATTGAAAGTGATTACTGAAAACACCAATATCTCGTTAGAAAAACTCATAAAATGGGCAACCTACAACGGGGCAAAATACCTCAACATTGAAAATCAATTTGGACTTATTGCCAAAGAAAAAAAACCGGGAATAAACTTACTGACTAACATCAACTTAGAAGAATTAAAGCTAACCCAAAACACATCTGTTGTAAAACTTTATTGAAGCTTATAATATATAAATAGTTAATTTTTATATTTTTGTACACCCAACTACAAACTAAAAAACAAACATGAGTCAAGCAAAAACAAAAATAGCTGCACTTCCTATATCAGGAAGAATTTTAAGCTATGCTCATTTGTTTAAGTTAAGACTTACCTCTTATGTTGTTTTATCAGCTGTTTTAGGTTATTTTATTGGAGTTCAAACCATTAATTACACAGTTCTTTTTTGGTTAATCTTGGGAGGTTTTTTAATTACTGCCAGTTCAAACGCTCTAAACCAAGTTTTAGAGAAAGACACCGACAAACTAATGAAGAGAACCCAAAGCAGACCACTTCCTGACGAAAAAATGTCGGTTGTTCATGCTTCTATAATTTCGCTGTTAATGGGAATTGTTGGTGTATTTATCTTATGGTTTGGTATTAATCCGCTAAGTGGTATTTTAGGTGCTTTAGCAATTGTAACTTATGCTGGAATTTATACTCCATTGAAAAGAATTACCACTTATTCTGTTTTTATTGGAGCTTTCCCCGGAGCTATTCCGCCAATGCTAGGCTGGGTTGCTGCAACAGGTTTTTTTAGCTTAGAAGCAGGAATTTTATTTGCGCTTCAATTTCTATGGCAATTCCCACATTTTTGGGCGATAGCTTGGAAACTAGACAATGACTACAAAAAAGCAGAATTGAAAATGTTACCTTTCAATAAAAAAAATAAAACAACTTCTGTAATCATTCTTTTAAGTGCTTTAGTGTTATTTAGTGGAAGCTTTTTACCCGAATATTTTAATATTTCTGGAAGAATTGCAACTGTAACACTTTTTATACTAGCCGCCCTAATGGTCTATCCGGCAATAAAGTTGGTAAAAACACAAGATGATAAATATGCACTAAAAGTGATGCTGATGTCTTACCTTTATCTTATCTCTTCTTTAGCTATTCTATTAATAGATAAAAACTAATTGAATTGAAGTGACCATGAGTAAAAAGCTGCTCACAAAAGAGAATGATTATTTTGGGAGTTACATGTGACCGATTTATTAAAATGAAAAATAGACACATGAAAAACAAAACACTAATTATTGTTATCTCAATTGCATTACCTTTAGCAGTTGCCATTTTGTTTAACATCAAAATTCCTAATGTAAAACCTCTCAGTTTTCTTCCTCCTATTTATGCAGGAATTAACTCGGTTACTGTTTTTACTTTACTATTTGCTGTAATCTCCATAAAAAAAGGCAATAGAAAGCTCCATGAAATTTTAATGAAAACAAGTTTAGGGCTGTCTGCCTTATTCCTATTAATGTACATTGCTTACCACATCACATCAGACCCAACAAAATATGGAGGAGATGAATCAACAAAAATTATTTACTTACTTATTCTAATCTCACATATTGTAGTATCTGTAATAATTATTCCTTTAGTATTATTAACCTATAATAGAGCACTTTTACAAGAATTTGATAAACATAAAAAAATAGCTCGAATTACATTCCCATTATGGTTATATGTAGCCGTTTCTGGTGTTATCGTATATTGGATGATTTCTCCATATTATGTATAAATTTAATGGCATAGTTTTTAGTGAATTATTTTTTTAATAACTAAATTGAAACTTTTTAAAATTAAACTCGTTAATTAAACTCGTTATAAGGTTAATATTGATTTTTGTCGATTAATATAACGTGTTAATCTAAAAGATTTTATTTATTTGTTACTTTTGTTTAAATTTACGTTCCATTAAACTTCATTTTAATGAAATATATATACTACATAATTATTACAGTTTTTATATCCTCAAACATTAGTGTTGCGGCACAGAAGTTTGAAATTGTAAATGGAGATACTGTAAACTATATAGACGAGAATAACCTTAAACAAGGCTTCTGGAAAATCTTTGGGAGAATGAAAAAACTTCCAGATTATCAGCCAGACCAAGTAGTTGAGCAAGGTGGTTACGAAAACAGCCGTAAACAAGGCATTTGGAAAATGTTTTATCCAAATGGCAAAACTAAAAGTGAGATTGCTTATGTAAATAGCAGACCAAACGGATATTACAAAACTTACTACGAAAATGGAGAGTTAGAAGAGGAAGGCGAATGGAAAAACAACAGAAATGTTGGTAAGTTTGTTAGGAAACATCCAAATGGTGAAATTGCTCAAGAATTTGTTTTTAATGAAAAAGGTAAAAGAGATGGTGAGCAAAAATATTATTATGAAGATGGGGCAGTTATGATTGTTGCCGAAATTAAAGAAGGAAAAGAAGAAAAGGTAACTGAATACTATCCTGATGGTTCATTAAAAGCAGAAAAAATTTTTGTTGATGGAAACTTAGATGTAGCTAACACTAAACTATACGAGCCTAAAACACCTATTAAAGAGACCGTAACAACCGAAAAAGATCCTGTTAAAGTAGTTAAAGTTGATAAAGCTGAAGAAGTAAACAAAGGTGTTTTTGACGGAAACGGAAACCATAAGTTGTACAACAAAGACAAACAAATATCTAAAGATGGTTTATTTAAAAACTACCGTTTAATGGATGGAAAAAACTACAAATATGATGAAAATGGAATTTTAATAAGCATTGAATTAATTAAAAACGGAAGATACATTGGTGAGGCACCACTTCCAAAAGATTAATTTTATTACTGAATAATTAAAAACCCAACTTTTAATAAAAGTTGGGTTTTTTGTTTTATAGATTAACGTTATTTTTACCAAAAATTTAAACATGTCTGAAAATCGATTAACAATCTATAATAGCTTAAGCTCTAAAAAAGAAGTTTTTGAACCACTTTCGCCTCCGTTTGTTGGACTTTATGTTTGTGGACCTACTGTTTATAATGAAGTACACTTAGGAAATGTTAGAACTTTTATCACTTTCGATATAGTATATAGGTATTTAAATTTTTTAGGTTATAAAGTACGCTATGTAAGAAACATTACAGACGTTGGTCATTTAGTTGATGATGCAGATGTAGGTGAAGATAAAATTGAAAAACGTGCCCGATTAGAAAAAATCGAACCCATGGAAATTGTTCAGAAATACACCAACAGTTTTCATGATGTTACTAAGCTTTTTAACCTAATTTCTCCAAGCATAGAACCTACAGCAACAGGGCATATTATTGAGCAAATTGAGATGATTCAAGACATCATAAAAAATGGCTATGCTTACGAAGTAAACGGTTCTGTGTATTTTGATGTAAAAAAATATGCTGAAAAATATAATTACGGAGAACTTTCAGGTAGAAAGTTAGATGAACTTATTGAAAACACCCGAGAAGAACTTGAAGGTGGAACCGATAAAAAGTTCTTTGCAGATTTTGCTCTTTGGAAAAAAGCTACCGAAAATACTATAATGAAATGGCCTTCTCCTTGGGGATTTGGCGTGCCGGGTTGGCATTTAGAATGTTCTGTAATGAGCACCAAATATTTAGGTAAATCTTTTGATATACATGGTGGAGGAATGGATTTAAAATTTCCACACCACGAATGTGAAATTGCTCAATCTGTTGGTAGTGGAAACGAACATCCTGTTAAATACTGGATGCACGGAAACATGCTTACTGTAAACGGAACTAAAATGAGTAAATCCTTAGGTAATTCTTTCTTACCACTTGAACTGATAGCAGGAAGCCATCCATTACTAGAAAAAGGTTACTCGCCAATGGTGGTTAAATTTTTCTTCTTACAAGCCAATTACAGAAGCACGGTAGATTTCTCTAACGAAGCTTTACAAGCTGCCGAAAAAGGATATGCAAGAATGATGGCTGCAATAGAAACATTGGAAGAAATTAAGCCTTCAGCTACTACATCATTTGATGTTGATGCGTTGATTAATAAAACCAACGAGAGTATGAATGATGATTTTAATACACCTGTAACTATTGCTAATTTATTTGATGGTGTTAAAATTATTAATACCATTAAAAGTGAAAAAGCTACCATAACTGCCGGAGATTTAGAAAAACTAAAAGCTTTATATAACAACTTTATTTTTGACATTTTTGGGTTACAAAAAGAATGCTCAGGTGCTAAAAATGATTATTTAGATGACATAATGAATGTAATTATGAACATTAGAAATGAAGCAAAAATAGCTAAAAATTGGGCACTCTCTGACTTAATTAGAGATGAACTAAAAAATTTAAACATTACTATTCAAGACTCAAAAGATGGCTCAAATTGGACTGTGGAGAATTAACTTATTTCTCCTATTAATACTTAGCTTTTTTGTATTTTCTTGTGAAGATGATAAAAAACAAGAAAAACAACAAACAATACAACCGGAAAAGCCGATAAAAACTGCTTTTATCCCACTCGAAAAACCTAATTTTAGTGAAGACTCTGCCTACTTATATGTTCAACAACAAGTAGATTTTGGTCCTCGTTTCCCTAATAATGAAGCCCACGGAAAATGTGCTATTTTCTTAAAAAACAAATTGGCTTCTTTTGGATTTTCCACCCAAATTCAAGAAGGAAAAGCAACCACTTTTAATAATAAAAACATTACCATTAAAAACATTATAGGGACATACAATCCTGCTGCAACAAAAAGAATTTTATTATTTGCTCATTGGGATACTAGACCATTTGCCGATCATGATGATAAAGACAGAACAAAACCCATTTTAGGAGCTAATGATGGAGCAAGTGGTGTAGGAATTTTGTTAGAAGTAGCGCGTCAGATAAATATTACACAGCCAGAAATTGGCATAGACATTATCTTTTTTGATGCTGAAGATTATGGACAGCCTTCAAGTTTAATGAGTCCTTCCTCAGCAGAAACTTGGTGTTTAGGCTCACAATATTGGGCAAGAAACCCTCATATTCCTGGATATAAAGCCGATTTTGGAATTTTACTCGATATGGTTGGTGGCCCAAATCCACAATTTACCAAAGAAAGTATTTCTATGCGATATGCTCCAAACATTGTTAGAAAAGTATGGGATGTAGCCAAAAGATTAGGACATCAGCATGTTTTTGTTGATAAAGAAACTTATTTTGTTGGAACTGACGATCATCAATTTGTAAATGAAATTGCCAACATACCTAGTATAGATATCATTCATTTTGAAGAAAGCACAGGCGCTTTTCACCAGTCGTGGCATACGCATGATGATAATATGGACATTATAGAAAAAACTACTTTAAAAATTGTTGGAGAAACTATTTTGGGCGTAATTTACAACGAAAAATAATTTTTCTCAATTCTCCCTTGCATATTACGAATATTTGTTTACATTTGTGACCTATTTTGACGAATAGAAAACTAAAAATCAATCAATAACCAAAAACAATTAATTAAAATGAAAAAAGTATTAGCATTATTAATGGTTGCAGGTATGTTCTCTCTAGTAGCATGCGGACCATCAGAAGAAGAAAAAGCAGCAGCTGAAGCGGAAGCTCAAAACATCGCTGACGATTTAATGAAAGGCTTAGAAGAAGCTATCGAAGAAGAGCCAACTGCTGAAGTAGAAGAAGCTACTGAAGAAGAAGCTACTGAAGAAACTGAAGCTCCTCAAGAAGAAACTGAAGCTCCAGCTGAAGAAACTGCTGAAGAAACTGCTGAATAAGCATTAAATAAGATTTAATCTTATAAAAAAAGACTGTCATTTGAAATGACAGTCTTTTTTTTTATCAAATTTGCAGAATGGGACAAAAAAATAAATTAGCTAAGTGGGCAGAAAACTTAACTTTTGGTAATGTTTACCAACCGAAAACCGCTGAAGTATTAAATGCTAATTATCATTTAAAAGGAAAATGGAATACCGAAGTTTTTAAAAACAACCACCCTATTGTTTTAGAATTAGGCTGTGGTAAAGGCGAATATTCTGTTGGTTTGGCAAAACATTTTCCTAATAAAAATTTTATTGGACTAGATATTAAAGGCAATAGAATTTGGAAAGGTGCTAAAGAAGCCTTCGAAAAAAACATGAACAATGTTATTTTTATCAGAACCAGAATAGATTTTATCACCTCTTTGTTTAACAAAAATGAAGTGGACGAAATTTGGATTACCTTTCCCGACCCACAACCCAAAGACCGTCTAGCAAGAAAAAGACTTACCTCTCCCCTGTTTATTGAAAGGTATAAGCAAATTTTAAAGCCTAATGGCATCATTCATCTAAAAACAGATCACGAAGGATTTTTTAGATATACACTAGAAGAAATTGAAACCAACAACTATCATTTAATAGAACATACCTTTAATTTATATGGTGAAAAAATTGCCGATTTAGATGAAAAAACACGCGACATACTCTCTATTAAAACATTTTACGAAAACTTATTTTCTCAAAAAGGACACAGTATTCATTATCTAAAATTTCAAGTAAACAAGTAAGCATAATTATTATTATTAAAAGATGAATAAAACGTAATTTTACGAATGAAAAACATCTAAAATAGTGAATTATGAGAAAAATAATTGGTTTAATTATTCTGGCTTTATTTCTCTTTTCTTGCAAAGAAAATCCTATTGAAAAAACAGAAGAAGCATACCCCAACAATTCTCCTAAGGTAGTTGGTGTTTATAAACTCAACGAAAACCAAGAAGAAATTAAAATTGAAGAAAAAATTTTATTTCCTACAGGAGAATTAAAAATGCAAGGACCAATAGCAAATAACCTCAGACATGGTGTTTGGGTGGCTTATTTTAAATCGGGTAAAAAACAAAGTGAAGGAGAGTTTGTAAATGGAGTAAGAAATGGATTTACTATTGTTTATTACGAAAATGGCAATAAACTCTATGAAGGCTTTTATACTGATGGCAAAGAATCAGGAATATGGAAATTTTACAGCAAAGACGGAAGTTTGAATAGCGAAAAAAAAATTGATTAGCATTTAATGATTCCAAAGGATACCATAGATGAAATTTTTAACGCCTGCATTATTGAAGATGTTGTAGGCGACTTTGTCACGCTTAAAAAAAGAGGTGCAAATTATTTGGGTAACTGTCCTTTTCATAACGAAAAAACTCCCTCTTTTACAGTTTCTCCTGCTAAAGGAATTTATAAGTGTTTTGGATGTGGAAAAGCTGGAAACTCCGTAAACTTTATAATGGAGCATGAACATTATACTTATCCTGAAGCACTTAAATACCTAGCCGACAAATACCAAATTGAAGTTGAAGAAGAAGAACAAAGTGATGCTCAAATACAAGCTGCCAACGAAAAAGAAAGCCTTTACATTGTTTCTAATTTTGCTGCCAAATATTTTGCTAACGAGCTGCTTAATACCGACAAAGGCAAAGCCATAGGGTTAAGTTATTTTGAAGAAAGAGGCTTTACGCCCGAAACCATAGAGAAATTTCAGTTGGGTTACAGTCCTGATAAATGGACTGCCTTTACGGATGAAGCCCAAAACGCAGGTTACGATATTAAATATATAGAAAAATCGGGGCTAACCATAGTTAAAGAAAATAAAAAATTTGACCGATTTAAAGGTCGAGTAATGTTTCCTATACATAACCTCTCTGGCAGAGTATTAGGTTTTGGAGGAAGAATATTAACCAACGATAAAAAAGCGGCAAAATACATTAACTCCCCCGAATCGGAAATTTACAATAAGAGTAATGTGCTTTACGGAATTTATTTTGCCAAAAAAAGCATTACACAAGAAGATAATTGTTTTTTGGTGGAAGGTTATACCGATGTAATTTCTTTATCTCAAGCTGGAGTAGAAAATGTGGTAGCTTCTTCCGGAACTTCTCTTACCGAAGGACAAATTATATTAATTAGCAGATACACCAAAAATATTACCATACTTTATGATGGTGATATTGCCGGAATTAAAGCTTCTTTTAGAGGAATTGACATGATTTTACAGGAAGGAATGAATGTAAAAGTAGTGCTTTTTCCTGATGGCGAAGACCCAGATTCCTACGCTAAAAAAGCTACTACTGAAGAGCTAAAAGAATATATTGGAGAAAAAGCTCAAGATTTTATTCAGTTTAAAATAAGTGTTTTATTAGAAGAATCGGGTAAAGACCCTATAAAACGAGCTGAACTTATTAAAGACATTGTAAGTAGTATTGCCCTTATTCCCGATCAAATTAAAAGAGCGGTTTACACCAAAGAATGTAGTGTGTTGTTAGAAATTCCCGAGCAAGCACTTATTAACGAAATCAATAAAATACTCCGAAAAAAATATTCCAAACAATCTTCCACTTCGGAGGAAACAATTACCGAAACAGATTATCAATCTTTTACTCCAACGGAGAAAAAAGATGCTTCCAATACGGATTTATTAAACTGGGAAAGAGAAATTATTCGTTTGCTGATTAATTATGCTGACAAAACCATAAAAGTTAAAGTAATACAAGAAGAGAAAGAAGAAACACGAGAAATTCCTGTGGTTACTTACATCGTTCATTCTTTGCTTGGCGATGAAATTGAATTTACTACCCCTGTTTACCAAGATATTTTTTTACTCTACAACACCCATCTTAAAGATGAGAAAATAATGCCTCAGCAAACGTTAATTCAACATGAAGATAATGCTATAAAAGATACTGCTATCGATTTGCTTTCAACAAAATATGAATTAAACGATTGGGGGAAACATAACATTACCGTAAATACCGAAAACAACCAACTCGAAATAGCCGTTATCAACTCTGTACATGCTTTCAAACTTTGTAAAGTAAAACACCTCATCAAAAAAACGCAAGATGAGTTAAAAGGAGTTGATGATGAAAATCAATTAAAAATCATCCAAAAAATTATGTTATTAGAGCAAATTAAAGCTCAACTTTCTGATAAACTTGGTATTGTTATAGTAGAGTAATTTATAATTTGGCGTTTTTTATTGTGCTAATCTATTTGTTAGCCAACACTTCCTGATGTGTATTTATGGCTGTTTTGTAATGTTGGTAACGCACCATAATTTCATTTACATATTTGTAAGTAATATGTCCTTTGCAATAGCCGTGTTTTACCACTTCATCTTTATAATACTTTGGCTTAGATTTATTTTTTAGGAAATAACTAACCTCTTTCCAAAGCTGAGGGTTTTTATTGTATTTCTGTGCTAAACGATACGCATCAAAAACATGACCCGGACCAACATTATAACTCGCTAAAACATATTTTACCCTTTCGGTAGAATCTGCAATTTTATTTTCCCACATTCTACTTAAATAACGAATGTATTTTACACCTGCTTTAATATTTTCATGAGCTGATGAAGTAGAGTCAACTCCATATTTAGCTCCTGTTAACGGCATAAATTGCATCACGCCAAAAGAATTTCCCCAACCTAACGCACTATTATTAAATCTAGATTCCTGATAAATTAAAGCCGCCATCAACTCCCAATCCCAAGGTATATGTGGTGCATATTTTTTCAATGTTTCATCATACGGAGTAAGTTGTCCACTGCTCAAGGTAAACGACTCATCATTAATTCTTTTCGCATGCTGCGAACGATTATCATAATACTTTTTATACAACAACTTAAAGGCTAATGTTTTTTGGTATGCTTTCAGCCAATTATTAATCGAAATTGTTAAACTATCGCTATTTTTTCTTAAAGCAAATGCTATTTGTTGCTCGTTGCTTACCTCAACATTTGCATCAATATTAGGATATTGCCACTCGTTAACCAAAGCAATATTTTTATCGGCAACCGTATAATCTATTGTTCCCTGAGCTACTTGTTCAATGAGTTGCTCCATAGAAATTTCTCCGGGAACTACCTGAATTTTAATTTTCTCACCAATTTCTTTAGATAGACTATGTAAACGCTCATAAAAAGAAGATTCTTTTCTCACAAAAATCGTTTTACCACCTAATTCCAATGGAGAGTTTACCAATGAATCTTTAAGTGCTTTTTTAGATAGTTTTTTCCAATTTTCGGGCTTACGCTGAACCAGCACTTGTTTGGTAAATAAAATAGGTTGTGAAAAATCAACTAGCTTCTTTCTATCTAAGGTAACGGTTAAATTAGCTGCCACTACATCTCCTACTCCATTGTTTAAATTAATAAATACACTATCCATATTTTTTATTGGAATAACTTCTAGCTCTACTCCCTGACTTTTAGCATATTGATTCAATAATTCATACTCAAAGCCCATGGGCTGCCCCCGATAAATAAAATAACTTGTTGCACTATAATTAATTAAAGCCTTAATTTTACCCTCAGCTCTAATCTCTTTTATGTCTTTTTTTACCGGACGAGGAAGATTGGAGTCATTAACCATTACTTCTTTACAGCTAAACAAAGAAATGCTAAAAATTAAAATTAATATATATGAGAATTTTTTTGTCATAAAAAATGTTCACCAAGTTATTAATACGGTAGCTTTTCAAAAAATGTTTTTACTTTCTAAAAAAACTGTTTTACTGAGTTTACTCTTAACCACCGCTACAAATGGCTTTTCGCAAGGTTTATTTAGCAGTAAATTAACTAAAAGTTTTGTAGCTTTAGAGGTTCACGACTATTTTAAAGCTAAAAAATTCTTTGAAAAATCATTAAAGAAAAATCCTGTTCCTGCGTCTTATGGACTTAGCATAATTTATTACAGAAACAACAATCCTTTCCATAATATAGATTCAGCTTTGTATTATATTCAGGAAGCTACTTTTTATTACCCTAAATTAAACCCAAAGAAAAAAGAAAAGTTTAAAACTTTTGGAGTTGATTCATCAAGCATTTATGTTCAACATCAATTAATTAATGAAAAATGTTTTGAAGTTGCTAAAAACAAACACTCTATTGCTGCTTATAATAAATTTATAGATTGCAATATTGGAGCAAAACAAGTCGATTCTGCCATTTTATTAAGAAACGAGATTGCTTTTAATTTGGCTAAAAAACAGCATAACTCTGAAGCAATTCAACATTTTATCGATACTTATCCTAATGCTAATGAAGTTACTGTTGCAAAAAATATTTTAGATACTTTAATCTATAAAGAATTTACCCAACCCAATACGATAGAAAACAACCTAAAATTCATTCAACATCATCCTAACAACCCATTTGTACCACAAGCCGAAAGAACCATTTACGAACTTTCTACCGCTGATAAAAAAATAAACTCTTACTATAACTTTATAAAATCTAATCCGAGAAACCCTTATACAGCAAGTGCTTGGAGAAATATTTATAACTTATCCATCATCAATTATACTACTGATAATATTAAAACTTTTTTAAGAACCTATCCCGACTATCCTTTTAAAGATGAATTGGTTAAAGATTTTCAGTTGGCAAAAACTGCTTTCTATCCTTTTATGAAAAACAATAAATGGGGATTTATAAATGAGCATTTGCAAGAAGTAATTCCACCAACTTACGACTTTGTAAACGACTTTAAAGAAGGCCTTGCATTAGTAGGTTTAAACGGAAAAATAGGTTTTATCGACAAAACCAATCAGCTCATTATTTCTTTTAAATATGATGAGGCTGAAGATTTTGCAAACGGATTGGCTGTTGTAGGGGTAAACGATAAATATGGAATAATTAATCGCTTGGGAGAGGAAATAGTTCCATTAATGTATGATGAAATTGGGGCAACCAAAAACAAATTTATTGCTGTTGCACTAAACGAAAAGTACGGATTTATAAATACAAGCGGCAATCTTGTAATTGGTCTAGAATATGAATCAGTAGGATATTTTAATAATGGAATTGCCTTTGTTTTTAAAGACAACAAATATGGCGTTATTGACACTAATTTATATTATGTAGTAAAACCTAGTTACGACTGGATAGATAATCTGGAAAACAATTTCATTCGTGTTAAATCAGCACAATTTTATGGTGTTATTAATAGTAAAGGAGATAGCGTTTTGCCTCCGATTTATACGCATATTACTGAACCCGAAAATGGTTTAGCGATTGTGGTAAAAGATAATCTTTACGGTTATGTAAATACGAATGGAACAATGATTATTGAACCCACTATTCCCTATCAAGATGGTGTTTTGAACTGGGCGTTGTTTAATGATAAAGGTTATGCCAGACAAATGACGGAAGGAAAAATAGGCTTAATAGATACTACAGGAAAAAAAGTTGTTCCCGCTTTGTTTGAAGATATTGGGGTAATCTCCAACGACTTAATTGCCATAAAAAGACACGGCAAATGGGGCTATTGTGACTTTAATACTAAACTTAAAATTCCATACAACTTTATTATTGCAGGAGAATTTATTGATGAAATTGCCATCGTTAACTTTGAAAATAAGTTTGGTATTATCAATACTAAAGGAACTTATGTAATTCCAGCAGAATATGAGTTAATAGAACGATTTTTACCTCAACTGTTTATCGCTGAAAAAGAGGGCAAAAAAGGACTTATATCAATTGAAAACAACCAACTAATCCCTTTTTTATATGATAAAATTGAATTAACAATGGATGAGAAGCTTATTAAATTAAGTACAAACAATGAAGTTAAGTACGTATTGAAATCTGTATTAATTAAAGAATGATAGAGCTTTTTAAAACATATATCAGCGAAAAGTTTAAATACCCACTACCAGGAATTAAAACGCATTTAGAAGCGGCACCACACCGAAAAGCTGATGTTGATGAGTTAGCTAAAAAACAAGCACGCCAAAGTGGTGTTTTAATTTTATTTTACGAAAAAAATTTTACGCTACATACCGTTTTAATTGAAAGAGCTATAAACAATAGCACTCACAGCGGACAAATTGCTTTTCCGGGTGGTAAAAAAGAAGAGCATGATGCAGATTTAATTGAAACTGCTTTGCGTGAAGCCAATGAAGAAATAGGAATTGTTAGAGAACATGTTGAAGTTATTGGCAAACTAACCGATGTATTTATTCCTGTAAGCAATTTTTTGGTTGCACCTGTTATCGGTTTTATAGACTATACACCCACTTTTACCTTGCAAATTAGTGAAGTTTATGATGTAGTAGAAGTTGAAGTCCAAACCCTTATACACCCAAATACTTTTCAGCAGCAAACGGTAAAACTTTCTGATGGTGTTCAGCTAAAAGTACCTTGTTTTGTGGTAAATAAACAAATTGTTTGGGGTGCCACCGCTTTAATGATTAATGAATTACGGTATTTAATAAAAGATTTTTATTAAATAGTCGAACCTTAAAAATTCCATTTTAGGCTAAAGGTTTTAAAAAATAG
>JAVVER010000063.1:0-18478 GCA_032251145.1 Vicingaceae bacterium
TATTTTTTAAAACCTTTAGCCTAAAATGGAATTTTTAAGGTTCGACTAATTAATTTTTTAGTAATAATCTGTTGTTGCTTATTTTTGAGCATTAATAAATACATTCCTTTAGGATAATTTTCGTTGTATAATTTAAAAAGGTGTTCTGTAGTGGTTGTTTCATATAGAATTTTACCCGTTAAATCGATTAATGAAACCGTAATGGAAGGATTACTTTCTAAAAGTTCGGTTAAATCAATAGTAGTATAGTTATTAAAAGGGTTGGGAAACACTTTTACAGTTGTAGTATTATTTGTGGGCGTTACTTCGTTTATTCCTACAATTAATCCTGCGGTATCTGTTTTTACTACATATACTTGTGCAGAAGGTGAGGTAATGCCACACATAATGTAACCACCATCGTGGGCTAAGGCAACGCTTCTTGCTCCTGTGTTGCTGTTGGGAGCGTCTTTAAATGTTTTTTCCCATATTTTAGAACCCACATTAGAAAGTTTTAATAAGTAAAAAGATGATGCACTTGTACTAAATTGTGCTGCACTACCAATTAATACTATGTTGTTATTATCATCTTCTACACCTTTGAATGATTGGTTACTATCATCTTTTTCATATACTTTTGTCCACAAAGTATCTCCGCTATTATTCGTTTTTATAATGTATGATGCAATTGTATTAGAGTTAAAAAATCCTTGTGTATGTCCAACAACAACAAATCCACCATCAGCACTAATAATTACATCTTCGCCTCTTTCAGCACCTTCATTGCCATAGAATTTAACCCATTGTTCATTGCCATTTTTATCGGTTTTTAGTAAAAAAACATCTTCACCGGATGTTGTTGTTATCATAAAATTAGTAACACCTGTGCAAACAAATCCGCTATCTGCCGTTTGTTTTACAGCCACAGCACGTCCTTGCCCAGCATTATGATATTGCGTTTGCCATTCTATTATCCCAAGTGCATCTGTTTTAATCAATTCTATCTGTATTTCATTGCAAGTTCCCCCTGTATCTGCTTGGGTGGCAATAATAAACCCGCCATCAAAAGTTTGTTCAACATCCCATCCTCTTTCACAACCTGTACCTCCATAATTTCTATCCCATAGTTCGTTCCCATTTTTATCTACCTTTAACAAGCGTACATTAACGCCTAAATTAGGAGGAGTAGAAGAATAACCTGCCATTACATACCCACTATCGGTGGTTTGTATTAAGGAATAAGGTAAATCATCAAAACCAAATCCATCATACAGTCTTACCCATTCTACATTACCAAGTGAATCTAATTTTAATAAGAAAAAATCTAAACAATTAAACACGCTACATGTCTTAAATCCTGTAACGGCATAACCTCCGTCATAAGTGGTTATTATATCGTAAGCATTTGTAATACCAGAATCGCTATAGGTTCGCTCAAAGCTTATTTGGGCTTGGGCAAATAGACTAAAAAAGGTAATTATTAATATAGAGGTTATTTTTTTCATATATAAAATTGAAAACCAGTAATCAAATATACAATTTTATTTTTTAATGAATTAAACTTATTAAGCTTATTGAGGTAGTTAGTTTTATAAGAACTCATTACTAATTCAACCATGTTTTTTCCAATAGCTTTTGCCGTAACTACAAAACAATTCTTCATTGGCTTTAATGTTTCTGGTTGCTTGGATGCATACTTTATCATTATCATCTAATGTAATTTTCGCATTATTTTTAAAGTTTGAATTGGCAAAACCACTGGCATCGTTGGCATATTTAGCAAAGCATGCTACATTCATGGAGTCCATAATGCTTCCATTTAGTAAATTAATGAAGTACTTATCATTTCCTTCTAACGCTCGCTTTTCAGCTTGTATATCGGTTAATAATTCTCCTTTAAAAACAGCAATGGTTTCATCTTTATAAATGTCTATGGCAGTAAAAAGTCCGTTACCAGCATCAGGTAGTTGAGATGGTTTGGTGTATAAATAATCTGCTTCAAGGGCTTCAATGGTATTGCAATTTGGAGTTTTCAAGGTTTGATGGGGTTTTTTCATTTGGTTTCTATTTTTTCTTAAAGGCTACAAAATCTCTCGCAAAGACGCAAGGACGCAATTTTTTTCTAATATAAAATCTCCAATTTCTAATTTTCTAATCTCTTATAATAATAAAGCTGATGTTCAATTTTTGTTGGATGAAAAATAGCTATTAAATCTTTTAAGATAATATGAGGATTTACTACTCCCGATTCCCAATAATCGTTGCCCATAGCAGCATTTACTTTTAGGTTGTTGTTATAAACTTGTTGGTTTTTAACAGCTACAAAATTGGCTAAAACAGCATCTTGAGCAATAATTTCTTCTAAACTGTTAAATGCATTTACATTGAGCCAAAAATCTGCATCTAGGGCTTCATCAATAATAATTTCTTTGCTTTTTACGATGCTTCTTTCTTCATCATTATCGCTCCAAATATAATTTGCTCCAGCATCTTTTAAAAATTGAGCTTGAAAAGAAGCTCCACCCGGAACATGCCAAGCACCATTCCAAGGCATTCCTGTAAAAACAGTTGGTTGTTCTTTTAAATCTGCTACCCTTTTTTTTACGCTTAAGTATTCTGTTTCTATATGTTTAAAAATAGAATCGGCTAGTTGTTCCTTATTATAAAAAGCAGCTACAAATTTTATCCATTCTGCCATGCCTAAAGGGTGTAACTCCATATATTCTGCGTTTAGAACAGTTGTTAAACCTAATGAAGCAAATTTATTGAGTTTGGCAGTTGAAGATTGGTCTATGCCATAAGCCATAACCATATCAGGAGCAATATTTACCAATATTTCGTAATTAAATACTTCGTGTTGACCAACTTCTTGGATGATGTTCGCATTAATTTTTTCTTTAATTGCTTCGCTGCTAACATAATTGCAGCCCGCAATTCCTTTAATGGAGTTAACTTCATTTAGTTTTTCAATAAAAGCTAAATGCGTTAGACTTAAGCAAACAATAGATTTTATGGGAGTTTTAATGAAAATGCCTTCTACATTTTCTGGTTTTTCATTTTCATACAACACATAGTTTAGGCTTTTGTTTTCTCCTTTCCATGGTTGATGAAGGTTGACGATTTTGTAATCTGTAAAGTAATCTATATGAAAGCCTTTTGCGTAACTTATTTGTTCTGATACAGTTGTGTGCTCAGCTGTAGGTTCTTTTACTTCTCCACAAGAAAATAAAATAAGTAATGTAAAGAAAATTAAAAAGTATTTCATCTGTTTAATAAGGAATAAAAATAGAAAATGTAGTGCCTTTTTTTAAGACGCTATCCATCACTAAAGTACCATCAAAAGATTCTACTCTGCTTTTAATGTTTTGAATTCCATAACCGTTTTTAAAACACAAATCGGCAATTTCAAAACCAATTCCGTTGTCTTTTAATTCAATTAAAATATTTTCTTTAGTTAAAGTTAAACTAATGTTAATAAGAGATGCTTTTCCATGTTTAATGGTGTTAGATATAAATTCTTGAATAATTCTGAATATAGCTATGTTAAGGTGTTTGCTAAGTTCAGGGAGGTTGTCATCACAATTCAAATGAATATCTAATTGAGGGGATCTATTTTTTGATATTAAATCTTGAATAGCTTTTTTTAGTCCATTATCATAAAGTACCAAAGGCAATGTTTCGTAGCAAATGTTTCGTAGGTTTAGAATAGTTTCGTTTAGGATGTTTGAAATGGTGTTAAATTCTTCTTTATAAATAGATTCGTGTTTAATGTTTTCAATATGAAGTTTTAGAGCGGCTAAGGATTGCCCTACACCATCGTGTAAATCTCTTGAGATTCTTTCTCGTTCTTTTTCTTGTGTATTTATTATGGTTTCTAATAAAAGTTTATTCACCCTATGTTTTTCAGTATAATCTTTTATAATAACTTGAAAAATTACAGGCTTACCATAGCTATCATTAATGGAATTTACGGAAATAAGGCAATTTCTTACTTCGTTATTTTTCAATACTAACTTATACTCAGAATCTTTAATATAGCCGTCTTCATTAAATTTGTTGACCACTTTAGCTATGTCAGCTTTGTTTTTAAAGAAAGAAGAAAAGGTTTTTAAATTCAAGCTATCTTCTGGGTTCGACATAATAAAACTAACGGCAGCTTTGTTATAATCTATAATTCTACCTTTTAAATCGAAAAGCATTATAGGATCGGTAGCTTGGGTAAACACCTTATGGTATTTTGCGTTAAGCTTATTGTGTTGATCTTTTAACAAGTATAATTGATAGGCATTTTCTATGGTAAGTTTAAGGTCGAAATCGTTCCATGGTTTGGTAACATAACGGTAAACTTGTCCTTTGTTTATCGCATCAATAACAGTATTAATATCGGTGTAGGCAGTTAGCAATATTCTAATAGGATGAGGATAAGTTTCTAAAATAGATTGAAAAAAATCTACACCTGTTTTGCTGGGCATGCGTTGGTCGGCAATAATAACCTCTATAGGGAATTGCCTAAGTATATTATAACCTTCTTCGGAAGTTCTGGCCGTAAAGACATTAAAAATTCTTCTGAATGTAGCTCTAAAAGCTTTCAGATTAATGCCCTCATCATCGAGATATAAAACATTTATTCTTTCCATTTGTGTAAAGTTAGTGGTAAAAATATTTTTATTTGAGTTCCTTTGTTAATTTTTGATTCAATTTCAATTTTTGCTTGGTGCATTTCAAGAATTCCATGAGCGATAGACATGCCTAAGCCAGTGCCTTCGCCAACATTTTTAGTAGTAAAAAATGGGTCGAAAATTTTATTTTTAGTGTTTTGGTCCATGCCAATACCATTGTCTTTTAAAGAAACTAAAACATAGTCGTTTTTTAGGGTTGTTTTAATTTCAATTTTGCCTTTATGGTTAGGAGTTTTTACTGCATTAACAGCATAAATAGCATTGTCAATGGTGTTTAAAAAGAATTGATTGAGTTTTCCGGGATAACAATCAATAGGAGGAATGTCGCCTAATTCGGTAATGATTTCTATATCGCCTAATTTAGGGTTGATAATTTTTAAAGTGGTACTGATGCAATCATTAACATTGGCACTTTGAAATTCGCTTTCATCTAATCTGGAAAAATTTCTTAAACCACTCACAATTTCGGCAGTTCTTTTTGCACCATCTTCTATACCATGAATTATGGTGTCGAGTTCTTCCAGCAAAACTTCGTAATCGAGCTCTTCTTTAAGGTCGTTAATTTCAGTTAGTTTACTTTTTAGGTCAGCACTTTCGGTAATTTCTTCATATTTGTTTAAGATGCTTTTCAGGTCTTCAATATCTTGTTTTAACGGAAACACATTTGAAGAAACAAAATTGATAGGATTATTAATTTCATGGGCAATTCCTGCAGTAAGCTGACCAAGAGAAGCCATTTTTTCAGATTCTACCAATTGCGATTGAGCTTGTTTTAAATCTTCAATAGCTTTGTTTAATTCGGCAGTACGTTCTTTTACTTTTTGCTCTAAGATTATGTTTTGTTCTTTGATGAGATGTTCGTTTTCTTTTCGAATGATACTTATTCTGTTTGCAAGAGCAAATGAAAGAAGTATAGTTTCAATTGCAGAGCCAATCTGCATAGTGTACCTAGTTAGGTTATTAAAAGGAAGGACTTCCATGTCTTTTAATACAAATACAAAAACGCCTAGAAGGAACACACTCCAAGCTGCAATGAAATATTTTGCAGGCTTAAAACCTTTTCTATATATAATAATTGGAGTAATTAACATATATAAAGATATAATTGTGGAGTTAAGTTGAATAACTGCCTGGCTTATACCTAGTTCTCCCATAAAGGCAATTACGTAAGCAATTAGGTAAGGTATAACAAAAATAAAAGCGATGTTATAAAGTCTTTTTGAAAATTCTTTTGTTTGAAGAAAGACGTTCATAAAAAACATGCCTGTAATTCCTGATAAAGAAGGGAGGAATATTAAGCTGAACTTTGTAATTAAGGCACTGTTTGGCCATAGATATTGAAAAGTATATCCTTGTAAACTTGTTTGAGTAAGTAAAATGCAAATAATATAAACTACATAGTAAAGATAGCTTTTGTCTCTAACAGAAAAATAAATAAATAGGTTGTATAAAATCATTACCAGCATGATTCCAAAATAAATTCCAGATAAAAGGTCTCTATTTTTTATTTGGTCATAAACATTTATTATTGTTCCAACTTTAAGTGGAAGTTGTAAGGCTTCATTACTTCTAACATTTAAATAGTAAGTTTTGGTTTCGCCTGTTGGAATATTTAAATCAAATAAATAATAAGGGTCTTTATATTCCCTCTTGTCAAAAGGATAAGCATCTCCTGTTTTTATTGATATTATCTGATTATCATTAGTATAATAATAAAAATCTACGTAGTCAATAATTGCTAATGATAATTCAAGAATTAGGTGTTCATTTTCTGTTTTATTGGTAATGGGTATTTTAATCCAAAAGTTAGATTTAGAAATTCCTAGATTTGGGACAGGTGATTTAGATGGAGTAAATTCTTTTGAGATAACTTCTTCAAAAGATAGGTTATTTGTTTTGTCTTCATAAATTTCAACATAAGCACCTATGTTTAATAATTCATTTTCATTAGTATAAGTAATATTTTCAGCTTGTAAATTAAATAATGATGAAAGAAAAATTATACAAGCAAAAAGAAAGAAGTTAATATTTAAAAATGGAGTAAACATGGTAAGTTTTTTTTGATTTTCTAGTTTTTAGAATAAACTACTTTAGCAACATTTGGATATTTTAAGTTGTAATCGATACAGACGTTTATTTTTGTGTCTGATTCTATTCTTTTTTGTTGTGTTTTATTTCGTAATGATTGCATTATTGTTTTATCGTAATCTACCGCATTGTCGAGTGTTATCGCATCTAAAATACCAACCGCATGAGCAATTAAATCTTCTTTTGGATAATAGAATTGACCATGGTTTCCTAGTCCTTTTTCAATTGTAAATCCAACGTTATTAAACATTTTCAACGTTACATCTCCACAAATACCAATCATTGTTTTAAAATTCAATTGATTAGATGAGGCGATAGCAGCTCTTACCATATACCAACCTATTGCCATTCCTTTTAATCGGTTATCTACCCATAAGCCTGATAATTCACCTATCCCTCCGTTTATTGCGTATTTTTCAACTAAATCATAAATGGTATTATCCATATGTCCAATGGCTTTCTCAATAGGTAGTGGATTTATTCCATCAGCAAGTTGAATTCTTATTCCTGCCATTAATTCACCAGATTCTGAATGTAAACCTAAACAATAAATATTTGGATTATTAACCCATAAATTATTATTTGATGTAATGTTTGATATACCATAATCTGTTAAAACTTTAACATGACCCTTAACATATTGCAAACACAAATCTGGTTCATCAACAGCTCTAAATGCAATTATTTTAAAATTATGTTGCACTTCCTTCATGCCCTTTTATCTGGTTTTAAAATTAATTATTTCTATTTTTATGAGAAATATAATCTTCTATATCATTGTTTATTTGGTCTTCAATATCAACAAAATAGCGTCCTGATTTCGAAAATTGATTTAATAAGATTCTCCTACAGACATCTGTACATATTCCACCACCGAAAATTACACCTGATGCTAATTGTGGCCATGTAGTAATTGTCTTGCCAATTTCAGGCATTGATTCTTGTAATCGTTTAGATAATGTATCCACACCTAGCATTGGTAATAAGTAAGGTACTTTTTCTTCGTTTGTTTTGGCTTGTTTTACCAAAGATAAATCTAAGTGATCTATCAATCCATGAAGAATTGGCAAGTTAGCATGTAAATCAAACCGTTCAATATCTGTAGTTCCTCTATCGCTGGAGTTCATTACTACTGGAATCCCCAACTCCTTAGCTTTTTGGCGAGCAAGAATTTTAATTTCAAGTCCATCGCATACTTCTACACAAATATCTAAGTTTTTGTTTTTGGTAAAAAAGTCGTTAATGTTTTCTTCGGTTAATCCTTCATGATAGCAAGTTACTTTTAGGTAAGGATCAATTTCTGCAATTTCTCGTGCTACAACAACTGTTTTTTTCGTGTTAAAATGATGCACTCCAGTTTGTATTCTGTTTAAATTAGATAATTCAATAACGTCAAAATCTGCTAATACAATTTCTCCACAAATACGCTCCATAGCCATGGTAAGTGCAATGGCTTTACCAACGGATAAGCCAATAATGCCAATTTTTTTTGTGGCTAAAATTTCTTCTTCCTCGGGAGTGATTTTGTATTGATTTCTGTTAGTTCGAACTTCTACAAACTCTTTTTCATCTAATAAATGAACTAAGGTGTTTCGCCAAGGATAATATACCCAAACGCCATAATTATCTATTTTAGTTTGTCCTAAATGCGTTTCAATTTTTTGGGATAATTGTTCTTCAGTTAACTTTTCTTGCGGATGTCTTAATTTTATTAATTCCTCTAATTGACTTTTAATTTCGTCTATAATTACCAATTGAGGTTTGTTTTTTATTAATTGATGAAAGTTGTTGCTGTCACTCCCTTCTTCTAATTTGAAAAATACAGGATGCAAAATTTCATTGTCGCTATTGGATGGAAATCGCTCATTATACTGTTTTTTAATAGAGTTAGTCATAATTAAAAATATTGTTTTGGTAGGTTATTTTAAAATACTATATTACAAAAAAAAAGACTACGCTTACTAAGTAAAAATACGTAGTTTTTTGTGCGAACTTTTGGTATAATACATTAAATTATTATTTTTAATTTTATATAAAAAATTTTACGGTATGAAAAAATCAATAAAAGAAGACGAAAACAAAGCTGTTATTCTTTATTTAGACGATGAGCAAGAAAACTTAAATTCGTTTAAAGCTGCTTTTAGAAGAGATTTTAAAATTTACACAGCTATTAATGCAGAAGAAGCTGAAAAAATACTAGAAAAACACGGAAGGGATATTAGTATAACTCTTTCAGATCAGCGAATGCCAAAAGTAAACGGTATTGAGTTTTTTGAAAGGGTAAAAGAAAAATATCCTGAAATGATTCGCATTTTGGTTACTGGTTATAGCGATATAAATGTGGTTATTGATGCTATTAATAAAAGTCAGGTGTATAAATACATCCAAAAACCATGGGATGTTAATTACATGAGAAAAATTATTGAACAAGCTTTTGAAGTGTTTACTTTAAGGAGAGAAAACAAGAAACTTACTGATGATTTGCTTACAGTTAATGCACAGTTAGAGTTTATGTTCCGACAAAAATTATTGGCTTTTGATGAAAAGTACGGTAAAAAAGATGATGACACTAAAAAATAACGTTCTCCTGCCCTCTTTATTCTAGCATTATTTCAACTACTTTTTTATTAGGAATAGTATTGGTTAAGAATGTGATGTAACATTTTTTACTGATGTCTGTTATTGGCTTAACTCTTTTTAAATTAAGGTAAATTATTTCAAAGGTAGGTATTTCTGTTGAGGGGAAATCCATCATAAATTCTTCGCAATTGCATTTGGCCTCAAAAATTCTAAGAGGAGCTTCGCCATTATTAATTATTTTAATAGAAAGTTCATCCAACAAAACATCAAATTCTATTAGGCTATCTTTAAAAGTAAGTAATGGTAATTTTTCCAATTCAGATCCGTCCATAGCTGTTTGGGCAGTATCCTTTTGTGTAATGGCTATAATTTCAATCTTTCTTTCTAAAGCAGCTTCAGGACTATATACCGAGTTTCTTTTGTCATCTAAATCATCACTAATTTCGTTGGACTGGTATTCGCCAAAAGGTACTTTAATAAAAGATAGTTTAGCTTCATTTTCAGCAGTTCCGTTGATGTAAGGAGCTAAAATACCGTTTTCGTATTCTTTTAAATAATTAATTAAACTGGAAATCCTTCTAAGTGTAAGGTTTACATTATAATCTGTTTTAGACAGCGGACTAGCATAACCCTTTATGGTTAACGTAATGGATTTTCCTTCTTCTAACTCTTTTAACAGTAGTGGTGTAAACATTCTTAAATCGTTTATTCCTTTATCAATGTAATTGGAAAAAAGTTCATCAATTTCTACTTCGGCATTGGTTTTTTCTTCTTTTTTTAATCCTTCACTATATTCTCTACGGTATTTGTTATACATTAAAGTATAATCTTTATACGTCTGCTCATAAGTTTGTGTGGTGGTGGTGTCTCGTGTTCTTGGGTCTGGATAGTCATTATGGAAATATAACCTAACCGGTAAGTATCTGTTTAATTCTTCTAAGGTAGTGTAAACAGGTTTAATAGTATCGGGAATTTCATAAAAATAAATATCGTTGCAGCAAGTTTCTCCTTTTTTTGCCATAGAACCTTTTCGGTTAGAGGTTAATAATACCATGTTGTTTCTTTCGTAATAATAAAAATCGTTTACACTTGTATTGATGGGGAATCCTAAATTTTCAGGGGTTTGAAAGCTTATTAAATCGGTTTTACTTTTAAAAACATCAAAACCACCTAAACCGTAATGCCAATTAGAGCTAAAATATAAAGAACTGTCTTTGTGATTGTAAAAAGGCGTTATTTCATCTTCTATGGTATTAATAATATTTCCTGCATTTACAGGAGTAGAAAATTCGTTTCCTTGTTTTTTGGCATACCAAATATCCATCATTCCTTTTCCACCAGGACGGTTGGAGGTGAAAAATAACACTTCATTTCCATTTACTTCTGTCACATTAGGTTGTGAAGAGGTATAGCCTTCCATGTTTACATTTTTAACTTCGTAAACAGGTGGTTTCCAATCTCCATTCTCGATAGCTACAGCATAAATTTTACATCTTAAATTTCTATCACACGGATTAAAATAAAAGGTCTTTTCATCTGGACTTAAACATCCGTTGGCAATATGGTAATTGGGAATGTTAATACTTTCAGGGAGTTTTTCTCCTTGGTTCCAATCGTTGTTATTTTTTGATGAGGTAAACAAGCGAGTAAGATAAAGTGAAGTATCTGTAACTTGATTATCTTCTTTCATTTTTTCATCCCTCAAAGAAGTATAAATGATTAAGCTGTCATTCATAAAATTGGCTCCCAACTCACTGTTGTAGGTATTTATTCCTGTTCCGATATTTTTCACATCTACCAACAGTGTATCTTTCATAATTTCAATAGCTTTTTCGCAAGATTCAATTTCTTGCATCACTTTTTGGTAATAAAAGCCTTTTCTATCGTTGGTAAAATGTCTTTTTATTCGTTTAAAAGATTTTTTGGCTTCTAAATAATTTCCATTGTATTTTAACATCATGGAATACCAAAATGGGGCTAATGGATAAACTCTCCCTCTATCATCTTTATAAACAGAAAAGTATTGCCATTCGGCTTTTGCATAATCGTTATACATTCGTAAAGATTCTGCATACTTGAATTTTAATTCGATAAAAGTAGAATCAATATCTAACGCTTGTTTGTACCACAACGATGCTGCATAATAATCTTTTTCATTAAATAGTTGGTCACCTATTTTTATTAGTTGCGACTGACTTTGGGCGTTTATTTTCAGAAAACTGCCCACTATAAAAAAAACTAATATGTAATATTTTGTTTTCATATATTAAAATAGAGCTACACTCTATTGTGTTTAAATTACGCTCCCTCGGAGCTTTGCTGTTCTTTTATTTAAGCTTCAACGGAGCGATATTTTTCAGCGATGAGTGTTAGCTCATCGCATTATTGTTTCTTAATCCCAAACATAACGCTCGTCATAATCCATATTATTAACTTTCAAAAGTAATTTATATTCATCTTGAAATGAATTTTGACTATGATGTTTTCTCTGATTTTTAATATAGTTTATTACTTTATTCAAATCTTTTGAACTTACTGAAAAAGCACCATAACCATGTTGCCAATAAAAGTTTTCATATTTCTCTCCTTTGGTTTTAATCCATTTTGAAGAATGAGATTTAACTTCCTCCAATAATTTCATTAATGCAATTTTTCTTGATAAAGAACATAAAATATGTACATGGTCAAAATACCCTCCAATTTGAATTACAGTAGATTCTAAGCTTTCACAAATAGAAATCATGTATGCAAACAACTCTTTTTCAATTTCAGTATCAATAAAAGGTTCTCTATTTTTTGTGCTAAAAACAATATGAACATAATTATTAACTAACGATTGGCTCATAATTTACCTAATTTGGTTTAGAATAGAGCTGCACTCTATTTCATTTAAATTACGCTCCTTCGGAGCTTTATTGTTTCTATTTTAGCTCCAACGGAGCGATATTTATTAGCGGTGAGTGTTAGCTCATCGCCATATTGCATTTTAATTATATATAATTCGGACAAGCTTTATATCGCTTAATAACAGGTCTGTATTTTTCAAAAATATAGATTAACGCAAATTCAAATCCACCACGGTTGTTGCTGGCTACTTCAAGAGATGAAACATTAATATCGTAACTAATTTTAAAGTGGAAGTTATGATAATCTATACCTGCGGTTAAGTAGGCTGCATCCGAATTTCTGTAATAAATTCCTCCGTATATATTTCTGTAGTTTCCGTTGTTGAGATGGTAACGCACAGAACCACCCATAATAACTTCCTTAAATTTGTGTTGAACTCCTAACATTACTCTAGGGAGAATGTCTAAATCGTTGTGAACTTTTAAATCGATACCTGCATGAAAAGTATAGCGATGCTTTAGCGGAATACTTTCGCCACTAAAAAAGCTTTGCTCGGGTTGTGTTAGATTATGTACTGCAAAACCTGCATTTACTGATTTTCGTTGTGCAAATAAATAATTCCAATTGATACCTGCATGTAAGTTAAAATAATTTCGACCATTGGTGCTAAAAGTTTCTCCATTTCCTAAGGCTGAATTAAAAACCGTTCCATTATATTGATTGTCAAAACGAAGGTCGTCATAATTGATGCTTCTTTGCACAAAGGATGGCTGCATTCCAAATTGAATGGTTTGTGAGGAGTCGCTAATATATAAGGTATAACTTATCGGTACTCCTATTTGTAAGGTTGAAAATTGGGAATCTCCTGCTTTATCATGAAAAATGGAAAGCCCTGAGTTTACAGAAGTACTGTAAATATTTCTGTACTCTCCCGATAGTGCAAAAGTAACATAAGGAGTAGTTACCGAACTCCATTGTGTTCGTTGGTTGGCAACTAAGCGAATATCTCCAATAAAGTTACCTGTTAATGCTGGATTGAGGTTTAATGGAGAGTTGAAAAACTGAGAAAAATGGATGTCTTGCCCCACTATTTTACCTGTGAAAACAAGCATAGGTAACAATGTTATTACCCCAAATTTAACCCAACTAATATGTGATTTTTTATTACCCAACTTACCTAATAACTGTTACATTGCCTTTTTTGAAAAATTCCTGACCATCAATACACCAAATTTGAAGGTAATACACAAAAACATTAGGCTGAACTAATTCTCCTTTATATTTTCCATCCCAACCTATTTGTTGATTATCGGTTTCAAAAACCAATTCACCCCAACGGTTGTATATTTTGAGATTCATTTTTTCTATCATTTTACCTCGCACAAAAAGCACGTCATTTTCACCATCTCCATTAGGTGTAAATGCATTGGGAATAAAAATATCGGGTTCATCACAAACAATTTCTTTTACATCTATAGTTACAGAAACTGTTCTTTCGCAGTTTGTTCCTGAAATAGTAACCGTATAGGTGGTAGTTTGTGTTGGAGAAGCATTTGGGTGCTGACTGTTCGGATTGTCTAGTCCTGTTGCCGGACTCCAAGTGTAATTGTAACCATTTGGTGATGCATGTAATTGGGTGGTTTCTCCAGGATAAATGGTAGGGTTATCAACTGTAGCATTAATATTCAAACTTCCTAATATATCTACAAAAACGGTAGCTGAATCCCAAATTAAACAACCTGCACTATTTTCTGAAACCACATAAAATGTAGTGGTAGCTGTTGGCGAAACAATAATGGTATTAGTGCTGTCTCCCGAAATAATTTGAGCATCTGGTTGCCAATCATGGAAAAGAGAATCGTTTGGATTAAGGTTATTAACAGTTAAGGAAGTAGTGTCTCCATAACAAATATAAGCATCGGCTATAGAAGTTAAATTGTCAGCTACATAAACAGTAACACTATCGGTTCGAGAACAGCCACCGGCACTTATCATAACATAATAAGTGGTAGTAGTTGTTGGAGCTACAAGAATACTATCAAAACCATTATTTAAGGTGTCTGAATATGCTGCATTTGACGACCAAAAAATGTTTGCTCCACTGGTTGTAGAACTTGCCAACAACGTAACAGCCGAATCGCCAACGCAAAGTGTAGTGTCATTGCTAACACTCATTTGTACTGTTGTAACTACGACTTGTTGGGTAAGTGTATCTATACAAATATCATTAGTAGCAATTATGGTGAAAGTAGTGGTTGTTGTTGGACTAACATTTACACTTGTTGTTCCTTGTCCGTTTAAAATCTGGCTAGAAGGTGACCAAACATAATGTGTGCTATCTCCTGGATTGGTATTGCTGTAAGTTATGTTAACAGTGTCGCCAAAACAAATGGAATCTGTTCCAATAATAGCACTTTGCCCGATTGCTGTTACTTCTACACTGTCGGATAATTTGCAGCCATTGTTATTGATCTGAATGTAATACGTTCCTGAAGTATTGATAGGTGGCGAATACGAATTGTTGGTAATTGGAGCATTTAATGTATCGGTAAAATTGCTATTGGAAGACCAAACATAGGTATTACTTGTTCCAAAAGAATTAGCGGAAAGAAAAATGTTTTCGTTGTAACAAAGTGTTATATCATTAGTAACCGAAAGCAAAGGAGTATTCACAACAATAGGATAAGTAATGGTGTCCACACAAACGCTATCGGAAATATACAACTGATAATTAGTTGAACTTGTTGGTGAAGCAAAAGGATTGGAAATGGTAGAGTCACTTAACCCGTTTGTTGGCGACCAATTATAGCTAATGTTGGGGTCTGGATTGGGAGTTGTTCCTATTTGCACACTTTCTCCAGGACAAATATTAATGGTAGAATCGGTAGTATTGGTGCTGCCTAATATTAAAATGGTTTTTACTGTGGTGTCCGCTAAATTACAAGTAGTGGTGTCATTTAGAATTAAGGTAATGGTGTACGTTCCCGGATTGTTATAGGTATGTGTAGGTGAAAATTGTGAGCTTCCATTTCCATCTCCAAAATCCCAAGTAAAATTAGTGTTGGATTGTGTTAAACTGGTATTATTAAAAGTTACTGTAAAAGGAGCACAACCAACAGGCGGTACTTCAAAATCGGCAACTACCACAGGCAAATCAAAATCCATTTTAAAAACACCTAAGTTACAACTGTGATTATTCTGATTAAACGGATTTGAAGGGGGAGATATAGGTAAGTCGGAATTTCCGCCACATCCGGCACAAATAGCTTGGTAAACTTTACCCTTTCTATCAAATCTACTGGTTCCTCCATCTACATGTTCAGCACTTATAGGTCCACCAAAATACGAACCGTAATTTAATCCGGAAGCATCATCTTCCATTACCATTACATAAAAATCGCTACCATCAGTAGTACTCTGAAAAGCATTAGGAGTAATGGGCATACCATTAGTAAAACCTGCATTATTAGATGTAGATTGATTTACCGAACCTCCCCAACCTGCTAAGTAAATTTTATTACATAAATCAACTAAAAAAGCAGTAGGAGAAATGTTAATTCCGTTTCCAGAACCAAAAACAGTGGAGTAAATTAATGAGTCTAATGTAGGGGTAAGCTTACTGATAAACTGACCGCTTCCGGGGTTCGACCAAAGTACATTGTGAATAAAAGTATTGTCGGTAATTTCTGTTTGTCCTAATAAATATACATTATCATTTTTATCCAACTCAATAAAATAATTTTGGTCATAAGTAGTTGATCCAAAAAATGTTGAGTTCAGTATTTGACTGCCATTTTTAGCTACACGAGCAACAAAACCATCGGATCTTCCTCCAATAAAAGTACTTTGGTAAGCATTGGTTGATGAAGGAAAGTTAGTAGAATTAGTTCCTCCAGTTAAATATAAATCTTCATTACTATCTATGGCTAATGAGTAGGCAGCATCATGATTATTGCCTCCTAAAAAGCTACTCCAAATAATATTTTGGAGATTATTATCCATTTTGATGATGCAGGCATCAATATCTCCACCGCCATAAGTTGGTTGAAAAACATTTCCAACAATAGGAAAATCGGGGCTTCTAGTACAACTTACAATATAAACATTGTTGTTTTTATCTATGTCAATTTCACCTCGAACTTCATCGGCATAGTTGTATTTGAGTGTGTTTGTTCCTGTTGAATTTAGCCCGTCATTTTGTGATCCTCCCAAATAAGTAGAGGCAATTAGGCTGGTACCGTTGGTACTTAATCTGGAAACAATAATGTCCGAGCCATTAGTGTAATTTACACCTAATCCATTCGACAAATTGTTCATAGTTCCGCCATTAAAAGTATTGTCGTAAGCATTTGTAGTTGTAGGATAATCAAATGAACTGGTAGTTCCCAAAATAAACAGTTCGTCAAAACTATTTACAATTAAACTGTGAGGTAACTCAACATTACTTCCACCAATGTAGGTAGAGTAGATCAGAAAAGTTCCCGAAGTATCGAATTTAGATATTGCAATATCATCGCCACCTCCATTAAAAATAGTGCTGTAAGCTCCAGCAGTAACCGGATAACCCGTTCCAAAAGCAGAACTTCCGGCATATAAAAATCCTTTAGAATCGAAAGTGGCAGTATATCCAAAATTATTGGCTGTTGAACCTGAAAGCGATGAAAACATTAAAGTCGGATCTATAATTAAATCGTAGTTTTTATCGTATCCATTAGGAAACTCAAAACCCAACTCGTTATTGGTGAGTACATAATTACAAGCTACTTGTTTTTTTTCGCCATTAATAAGTTGGTAAACATAAGGTTTATGTTCAATAACAGTATTTACAGAAGTAGTAACATGTAATTGTCCTTTTTTGAGTTGTAATTTATGCTGACCATTATAGACCAACTTAATTTGGTTAGGGTTGGCTTGTGCCTTTACTATAAAATCATACTTTAAATTATCGGTAGAATACATCTGAAAATCTATGCCTTCATAAACTTCTTGATAAGTAACTTTTTTATAACCTTTTACATCAGAAGCCCACTTTTCGGGATTATTTCCTAAAAAATAATTGAAATAAGCAACTACTTTTTCGGATTTTATAATGGTAGGATTGGGATTGCCATTTTTAAAATTTACGTTGTAAGCGTGCCAATTCAGTTTGTTGGGAATTTCATTTAGTTGATAATGATTGTGGTGATGAGCGTATTTTTCTATCATGGCAACATCATACAAATCGAAAGTTAGTCGGTTTTTTTCTAAATAAACAAAGCCACTATTTAGCTCAGATTTAAGTAATACATTGGAGTGCCACTGTCCTTTATTTTCAATAAAAGTAAGTTCACCAGAAGCAAAGGTCTTGCTAGCAAATAATAAAAAACTTATAATTGACAACAATATAGGTCGTTTCATAAAGTAAATTTAACTATAAATTTCGTTTGCCCAAAATATTACAATATTTATTCGCTTTTTTTTGGCTGAAGTGGTTTTTTGTCTTTATTTTTGCTCTTTATTTAGATTAAGTCTAAATAGTTGTTTTTTATGATAGACATTTTAATAGCTCATACTAATCCGATAGTTGCCGAAGGTTTAAAAACTATATTGCAAAGCAAGATGCGAAATAGAGTATTAGGGGTAGTAAGTTCTATAGAGCATTTGTGTGAGTGTTCTAAAAGGTACTTTCCAGATATTGTTGTTATTGATTATTCTACAGGGCAGTTTGGATTAGATGCTGTTAAAAAAATAAAAGAGATATATAAAAGTGCTAAAATCTTAGCAATAACGCCTTCTTTAGCAAAACAAATCATTCATAAATCGTTGAGTTTTGGTGTTGACAGTTATTTGTTAGATGATTGCGATAAGCAAGAAATATTGGAAGCTGTAGAAGACACTTACAATGGTAAACAGTTTTATTGTGGGATGGTTATTAATATTCTATCAGAAAGAAATCAAGAAAATACTCTAGATTGTGATGGAATTTCTTTGTCGGAACGAGAAATTGAGATTATTAAGCTGATTTCTGATGGGTTAACTAATAAGGAAATTGCCGATAAGTTGTATTTAAGTACGCATACTGTAAATACTCACCGAAAAAATATTATGCACAAACTAAATATTAAAAATACGGCAGGAATTGTTATTTATGCAGTAAAAGAAAATATTATTAATACTTAAACTTGTGTTTTCATATTAAAATAGCAGGTTTTAAAAGTATATAAATCCCGCTGAGTAATTTACTCATTTTTGTTTTTAAGAATAGTAAGTTCACCCGTTGTGCATTAATAAAAAAATAAAAAAAGTTATTCATTTTGCTATTTAAA
>JAVVER010000064.1:0-18433 GCA_032251145.1 Vicingaceae bacterium
CCATAAACAACATGCGATTTGAATTTGATGTTAACGCAAGGCTTATTGTAGAAAACGGAGCAAGGTTAACCATCGATAATACTACACTTACTGTGTATGATGGTTGTGATGGGAATAATTTAATGTGGCAAGGTGTTGAAGTTTGGGGAATAGGAACAGGTACTTTTCAACCAGCGGTTTCAGGTAGATTTATAGCTCAAAACTATTCTGTAATTGAACACGCTATAGAGGGAGCTGTTAATTTTAAACATGCTACTAGTGCTAACAATGGAGGTATTATTCAGGCAAATACAGGTACTACATTTAGAAATAATTACAGAGATGTAGTATTTAATCCTTTTCAATCGGTTTTCGGTAGTAGTCAACTTAACGACCAATCCTATTTTAGTGATGTAACCTTTATTACCGATGCTTCTTTAAATGACCCTTCATACAATAACAGTATTATTCATGCTACATTAAATGAGGTTACAGGTGTAGGATTCCAAGGTTGTGATTTTAAAAATACTGATCTTACCACCTATAGTTATTTGGGAAGAGGAAGAGGTATAGATGCTTTTGATTCAAAATTTACAGTTAGTGCAAGATGTGCCACCATTGGTTTTCCATGTACTTCTTACGATGAGTCTAATTTTATAGATTTAACAACAGGAATATTTGCTAACAACAGTTCTAATCGCTCACAAATTGCTGATATCAGTAGAACTAATTTTGATAACCTTTGGAGAAGCATTTATTTAAATAATATGGAGCCTCCAGTAGTAATTTTAAATAATATTGATGTGGGTATGAACCTTGCCCATCCTTTATTTTATTCTTATGGGTTATACTTAAATAATTGCAGCGGATATACCGTTGAAAACAATAACTTTACCTCTTCTTATGGTGGTTATGTTGGTGTTTATGTCAACAATTCAGGAACAGCTGCCAACGAAATTTATAGAAATGATTTTAGCAACTTAGTAGTTGGCTCACAAGCAGCCAACACTAATGGAGACAATATAGGTAACGGAGTTGGTTTAGAGTTTAGATGTAACAATTATGAAAGTATTGTTGACTATGATATTTTGATTTCTTCAGGAATGGTTGCAGACGACCATGGAAATTGTTTGACGGCAACAGGACCTTCTAATAATGATTTTTCCTATACTGCTCAATACGGTGATTTTTGGGCAGAAACTTCTTCTGTGGGAGTACCAACTTACAGATACAGTCCACCTAATGGCTACAATTTAGAACCTAGAAATACTTATTATAACCCTATAAATACTGCTACCCACGAATGTGTTAATTTACCAGCTTTCAATCCAAGTAATTCATGTCCAGACAGACAAAGTGGTGGTGGAATAATAATATTTAGTACTCAACTATCTACTCTTGAAGCCGAATACGATAGTATAAACGATTTAATGAGTCAATCTACTAAAGATACCTCATTATTAAAAGTCTTAGAGCAAGATTTAGGAGTTGTTAAAAACCAAATGCAACGTACCAGAAGCTACATCATGCAAGATATGTTGTTGAATAGTAAAAACAGCGATGGCAAATTAGAAGTAATAGACTTCTTAAAACAACATGCTGCCTACAATACTAATGCAGATGAACAATTACTTACCGGGTTGTATATTGCAACTGGTAATATTGGAGCAGCTCAAAGTAAAATTGCTCAATTGCAAAGTAAACCAAACAATGGGCAATTTGCTGAGTTTAGCAACATTACCATTACTTTAAAGCAACATCCAAAACAAAACAAAGCCTTACTTAAAGATAGTGTTTTATTGCAACAAGTAAAAGACCTTGCTAATCAACCCAACGAAAACTCAGCAGTAGCTGCTGCTCGTGCATTGTTGGTTAATTTAGGTTTAGCTACACATGAAGACTATATAGAAGTTGTTATTCCAACAGGTAGTAAAGCTCGTTTAGCAAATGAAGAAGAAGCCAACGCTACTAACAAAGATAGTTTTGTTAACGTATTCCCTAATCCTGCTAACGATAATTTAACTATTAGCCATAATTTAACTACTAAAGATGGAGCTATATCTCTTGAAATTATGGATGTGATGGGTAGAGTTTTAATCAATAAAACCATTAACAACGCTAGTAACCAAATAGATATCAGCCAATTATCATCTGGTTTGTATTTTTACAATGTCTTACAAAATGATAAAATGGTGCAGAGTGGTAAGTTGGTGGTGGAGTAAGGAAATATTGAAGTCAAAAAAAACCGCTAAGAAAACTTAGCGGTTTTTTTATATGAAGATTTAATTTAATAATTACCCCACTCATAAAAATTTCTTAATTTTGGGAATCTTATCCTTATTCTTTAATCACTAAACAAGATAAAAATCAAAAAATATAACGAACAACATCAATGCAAAACATAGAAAAAGACTACAATACCCGAAGACCTAAAATGGTTATTCCCGAATATGGCAGAAATATTCAAAAAATGATTGACCATGCCATTACTGTTGAAAACAAAGAAGAAAGAAACAAAATTGCCAACGCCATAATAAGTGTTATGGGGCAATTAAACCCTCACCTTAGAGATATCGCAGATTTTAAGCACAAATTATGGGATCATCTTTTTATCATTTCAGATTTTAAATTAGATGTTGACTCTCCTTACCCACTTCCCGACAGAGAAGCAATCGCTAAAAAACCTGAAAAATTAGCTTATCCGGAAAACAACATAAGGTTTAAACATTACGGAAAAACCATAGAAAACCTAATAGAGCAAGCTATTCTTATTGAAGAAAAAGAAGAGAAAAATGCACTTATTAGAATAATTGCTAACCTAATGAAAAAAACCTATCTTACTTTTAATAGAGATAGTGTTAATGATGAATTAATTCTTGCTGATTTAAAAACTTTATCGCAAGGAAAATTACAATTAGAAGATACTTTTGAATTTTTAAGTACAGACGAAATTTTATCTGTTGACAAAACCAAAAGACAAGCTAATGCCCCTAGAGGAAAGAAAAACAATAATAATCAACGTTCAAAAAGTAACTTTAAAAAAAGAAGATATTAAATGGGAAGTTTTCAAATTAAAGGAGGAACAAAACTTAAAGGAGAATTAACACCTCAAGGTGCCAAAAATGAAGCACTTCAAGTAGTATGTGCTGTTTTACTAACTGCTGAAAAAGTTACTTTACACAATCTTCCGGATATTAGAGATGTAAATTTTTTAATTGATTTATTGGAAGAATTAGGCGTTAAAGTTAACCGTGCTGGAAATGGAACGGTTCATTTTCAATCCGATAATATAAACCTCGATTATTTATTAAGCGACCAATTTAAAAAAAGAGCTGCTTCATTAAGAGGTTCTATAATGATTTTAGGTCCTCTTTTAACTCGATTTAAAATTGCTTACATGCCTAAACCAGGTGGTGACAAAATTGGAGCAAGACCTTTAGATACTCACTTTTTAGGCTTCTCAAAATTAGGAGCTACTTATGAGTACGATGCAAAAAACACCTTCTATACCCTTAAAGCAGATAAGCTTGAAGGAAAATATATTTTGCTTGACGAGCCTTCTGTAACAGGAACTGCCAATATTCTTATGACTGCCGTAATGGCGAAAGGCAAAACCACTATTTACAATGCTGCTTGTGAACCTTACTTACAACAACTTTGCTCTATGCTAAACAGCATGGGAGCAAAAATAAAAGGTGTTGGCTCTAATTTACTTGAAATTGAAGGCGTTTCAGAAATGAATGGTTGTACTCATACTTTACTACCTGATTTTATTGAAATTGGTTCGTTTATAGGTTTGGCAGCCACCACTCAATCAGAAATTACCATAAAAAACTGTAGAGTTGATATGTTGGGAAGAATTCCTGAAACTTTTGAAAGATTAGGAATACAACTAGAAATTAAAGGCGATGATATTTATATACCATCTCAAAAACATTACGAAATAAAACGAATGATTGATGGCTCTATTCCTACTATTTATGATGCTCCTTGGCCAGGTTTTACACCCGATTTATTGAGTATCATTTTAGTCACAGCTATTCAAGCAAGAGGAACGGTTCTTATCCATCAAAAAATGTTTGATAGCCGTTTATTTTTTATTGATAGGTTAAAAGATATGGGAGCTCAAATTATTTTATGCGATCCGCACAGAGCAACAGTTATTGGCATTAACAGAGATTATAACCTAAGAGCTACCACTATGTCTTCTCCTGATATTAGAGCTGGTGTTGCTTTACTTATTGCTGCAATGTCGGCAGATGGAACAAGCACAATTAATAATATCGAACAAATAGATAGGGGATATCAATACATCGACACTAGATTAAACAATATTGGAGCTGAAATTATACGTATGTAATACGGCATTAATTTTGATTTATAATGTACCTAACTAAAAATTAAAAAAAAATGGAAACTATCAAAAAATTCAAATCAAGCATAATTTTATTATTAATGATTACGGTTACCTTAGGGTTTATGTACAAACAAAATACTGGTTTAAGAGTTGGGGAAATTGCTCCTGAGCTAAAATTTAACAATCCAGAGGGAAAAGAAATCTCACTCTCATCTTTAAAAGGAAAGGTCGTTTTAATTGATTTTTGGTCTTCTTGGTGTGTACCGTGTCGTAGAGAAAACCCAACAATAGTAAAAGCCTACAATATGTTTAAAGATAAAAAATTTAAAAATGGAGATGGCTTTACTGTTTACGGGTATTCGTTAGATACCAACAAAGAAGCATGGAAAGCAGCTATTGAAAAAGATGGGCTAATATGGAAAAGTCATACTAGCGATTTAAAAGGCTGGGATTCTGAAGGAGCTGCTATATATAATGTAAGTTCAATTCCTTCTAATTATTTAATTGATGGTAATGGTAAAATTATTGCCACAAATCTTAAAGGAGAAGCATTAATTGAAGCTCTTAGCAAATTCGAAAAAAAATAAACCCTTACTTGTTTTTTAATTTACAAAACTTAGTTTGTCATTAATTCCTGACATTACAACAAATTTATGACAAATTGACTATTTCTTTTTAAATGGTAGTATTTTTGACTTCCTTAAAAAACTAATTTTTAAATTTTAGAAGATTATGACAGCAAAAGAAGAAGAAAAAAATATTCAGGAAGAGAATATCAATGCTAATGGTGAAGAAAACCATGAAGAAGAAGCTTCGGAAAATCAGGAAGAACAAAAAGAACTAACAAAAGAAGAACAATTGGAAATAGAACTGCAAGAAGCAAAAGACAAATACCTTCGTCTTTATTCTGATTTTGAAAATTTCAGAAAAAGAACCCAAAAAGAAAAATTAGATTTATTTAAAACGGCAGGAGAAGAAATAATAACAGCCTTACTACCTGTTATTGATGATTTTGAAAGAGCTTCAAAAGCCATGCAGGATGCAAAAGATATTGATTCCGTAAAAGATGGAATGAAATTAATTCATGAAAAAATACTTTCTATCTTAAAACAAAAAGGATTAGAGCCAACCAAATCACAAGTTGGAGAACCTTTTAATGTAGAATTCCATGAAGCAATAACTCAAATTCCTGCACCTAGTAAAAAAGAAGTAGGTAAAGTAATAGATGAAGTTGAAAAAGGCTATTCATTAAATGGTAAAGTAATTAGATATACAAAAGTGGTGGTGGGGCAATAATAAATGTGTGAATGAATTAATTATGTGAATGTGTAAATTGATTAATTGTTGAAAAACTTTGTTTCTAGTTACAATTAACCAATAACATTTAACAAATAACGATTAACTACAACAATGAGCAAGAGAGATTATTACGAAGTATTAGGGGTTTCTAAAAATGCTTCTGAAGCAGAGATAAAAAAAGCTTATCGTCAATTGGCTATTAAATATCATCCAGATAAAAACCCTGATGATAAAACTGCTGAAGATAAATTTAAAGAAGCTGCTGAAGCGTATGAAGTACTAAGTAATCCTGAAAAAAGACAACGTTACGACAGATTCGGACACCAAGGAGTTGGTGGAGCTGCAGGAGGTGGATTTGGTGGTGGAGGAATGAATATGGATGACATTTTCTCTCAATTTGGTGATATTTTTGGTGGTGGCTTCGGTGGCTTTGGAGGCGGACAAAGTAGAGGAAGAAGAGTTACTAGAGGAACAAATTTAAGAGTTCGTGTAAAAATGACCTTAAAAGAAATAGCCAATGGTGTTGAGAAAAAAATTAAAGTAAATAAATTAGTTAATGCAGAAGGTGTTACTTTTAAAACTTGTAACAGTTGTAATGGTTCAGGACAAGTAACTAGAATAGCTAATACCATTTTAGGGCAAATGCAAACATCTTCTCCTTGTTCTGTTTGTGGCGGAGATGGTAAAATAATTGACAAAAAACCAGCTGATGCTAATAGTGAAGGGTTAGTTAGAAAAGAAGAAACTATTTCTATAAACATACCTGCAGGAGTGGAAGATGGTATGCAACTTTCTGTTTCCGGAAAAGGAAATGCAGGACCAAAAGATGGTATTGCTGGAGATTTAATCATATTAATTGAAGAAATACCTCACGAAACCATAAAAAGAGACGGTGTAAACTTGTTGTATGATTTATACCTCAACTTTATTGATGCTGCATTAGGGACTTCCATAGAAATTCCAACAGTTGATGGAAAAGTAAAAGTAAAAATTGAACCTGGAACTCAAAGTGGAAAAGTACTTAGACTAAAAGGCAAGGGATTACCCAATATACAAGGTTATGGAAAGGGAGATTTCTTAATTTATATTAATGTTTGGACACCTCAACAACTTTCTAAATCTGAAATAGAAACACTGGAGAAACTGAGAACTTCTGAAAATTTTCAACCCAAACTAAGCGGAAAAGAAAAAGGATTTTTTGATAAAATGAAAGATTATTTTAATTGATAAAGCAATATTACTCTAGCTAAATGCCAAACTCTAATAAATGGCACAACACAACGAATTAGGCAAACAAGGTGAAGAAAAAGCTTTAATTTTCTTACTTAAACAAGGTTATAAAATTGTTGCTACAAATTGGCATGAACATAAATTTGAAATAGATATTATTGCTTTAAATAATAATGAAATAGTTTTTGTAGAAGTGAAAACCAGAGCTACAGATTTTTTTGGATCCCCTGAAGAGGCTGTAACTACAGCTAAACAACAACATCTTATAAATGGAGCAAATTATTACTTAGAACAAAACGAAATTGACCTCAACGCTCGTTTTGATGTTATTGCTATAGTTTTGAACAAAAACAAAGTTGTTATTAATCATATAAAAGATGCTTTTAATGCATTTTAACATGTAAAATATTCATTAAAGCTTAATTATACTTCAGAATTAAAGCTAATGTTTATTTTTAGACAATAAAATTTAAAATTTGTTACCAGATTAAATTTTCACATTAAGCGTAGTCATCTTAAGCAAATTAATTTCTTCTTCCGTTAAAAATCTCCACTGACCTCTGGCTAAGTTCTTTTTAGTTAAACCAGCATAATAAACCCTATCTAATTTAGAAACTTCATAACCCAAATGTTCAAACATTTTTTTTACAATGTTACTTTTTGAGGAATGAATTTCTACACCAATTAGCTTTTTATTTTCGCCATCACCAACATGAGTAGCTTCCTGCATTTTGGTCAGACCATTTTCTAAATCTACGCCATTAATTAATTGTTGCAAGTGAGTTTTAGAAACATTGGTAGAAGTTGCTACCTGATAAATTTTCTTAATATGTTGTTTCGGATGAGTTAATCTTTTCACCAATTCTTCATCGTTGGTTAAGAATAAAACGCCTGTAGCATCTTTTCCTAAAGGGTCAACAGGAATAACACTTTGTTTTAATTTTCCAAGTAACTCCACCACATTTCTTCTGTTGTAAGGGTCGTTTAACGAAGAAACAAATCCTTTAGGTTTGTTCATCAGTAAATACACTTTCTTTTCATGTCGAAGTGTTTCGCCACCACAAACAATTTTATCTGTATCGGTAACTTTAAACCCCATTTCTGTGATGATTTTACCATTCACTTCAACTACTCCAGTTTGAATTAACACATCAGCTTCTCTTCTAGAGCATATTCCGGCATTAGCCAAAAACTTGTTTAAACGAATTTTTCCATCATCAACTTTAGGCAAAGGCTCTTGTCTAGGAGGTCTTTTTTTAAAGTCGCCTCTTTTATTTGTAGGCTTTTTGGTGTAAGATTTCTTTTTATCTGATGAGTTATTTTTTTTGTCTTTCATTGTTGGGTTGTATCGTTATTGGTTGGCCCCTCCCAACCTCCCCTATGGGGAGGAGTTGCTCTCGCACAAAGCCATTATATATAGTTAATTGTTAATAAATTTCTAATCTCTAATTTCTAATCTCTAATTTCTAATCTCTAATTTCTAATCTCTAATTTCTAATTTCTAATCTCTAATCTCTAATTTCCCTACCTAATCTCCCCACCGTTATCTACTGCTTTTTCCGGAGAGACAAATGCCAAGTTTCCTTCATTATCTTCTGCCATTAAAATCATACCTTGAGAAACAATTCCTCTAATTTTTCTTGGTGCTAAATTGACTAAAACAGACACTTGTTTGCCTATAATTTCTTCCGGAGCATAATGTTCGGCAATACCTGAAACAATAGTGCGGACATCAATTCCTGTGTCAACCGTCATTTTTAATAATTTATCGGCATCAGGGTGTTTTTCTGCGGTTAAAATAGTTCCTGTTCTAATGTCCATTTTGGTAAAATCATCAAAAGTAATTTCGTCTTTCATGGGTTTTGCTTTCGGATTAGATTGTTTTTTATTCGATTCTTTTAATTTTTTTATTTGTGCTTCAATTACATCATCTTCAATTTTTTGGAAGAGTAATGTTGCTTCACCAATTAGATGTTGGGTACTTATAGTTTCATCACTTTTTAAGTTTAAAATCTTTTTTAAGTTACTACAAGTCTGAGGAAGAAAAGGAAGGAAGATATCGCTCAATGCATCACAAATTTGCAAACTAATGTTTAAGATGGTTTTTACTCGTTCTTCGTCAGTTTTAATGAGCTTCCAAGGTTCGGTATCTGCTAAATACTTGTTTCCTATTCTAGCTAAAGTCATAGCTTCAGTTTGAGCATCTCTAAACTTAAATTGAGTAATTAATTCATTAACTTTTGCTTTTGCTTTTGGAATTGCTGCTAATACTTCATTGTCGATTTTATCACACTTATTTAAAGTTGGTGTTAGCCCATTAAAGTATTTGTGCGTGAGTACCACTGTTCGATTTACAAAATTTCCAAAAATAGCCACCAATTCATTGTTTACTCTAGCTTGGTAATCTTTCCAAGTAAACTCACTATCTTTCGTTTCGGGAGCTATGGAAGTTAATACATAACGCAATTCATCTTGTCTTCCGGGGAAATCTGCTAAATATTCATGTAACCAAACCGCCCAATTTCTTGAGGTGGAAATTTTATCGCCTTCCAAATTTAAAAATTCATTGGCAGGCACATTAGTTGGTAAAATATAATCGCCATGAGCTTTTAAAATAATAGGAAAAATAATGGCATGAAACACAATGTTGTCTTTCCCAATAAAATGAATTAATTCGGTTTCCTCATTTTTCCAATAATCTTCCCAATTTTTACCGTTTTGCTCAGCCCATGCTTTGGTTGCCGAAATATAGCCAATTGGAGCATCGAACCAAACGTACAATACTTTTCCTTCTGCTCCTTCTACAGGAACTTTTACTCCCCAATCTAAATCTCTAGTAATAGAACGAGCTTGTAAGCCATTATCTATCCATGACTTGCATTGTCCCAATACATTTTTCTTCCATAATTTTGGGTCGTGGTGAAATTGATTATCTAATTTTCCTTCTTCTAACCATGTTCTCAACCAATCTTCATGTTCATTCATGGGTAAATACCAATGACTGGTGGTTTTTAAAATAGGCGTATTACCGCTTATAGCAGATTTAGGGTTAATTAAATCTGTAGGACTTAAGGTAGAACCACATTTCTCACATTGGTCGCCATAAGCATTATCGTAGTTACATTTCGGACAAGTACCAGTAATGTATCTATCAGCTAAAAATTGTTGTTCTTTTTCATCGTAAAATTGTTCGGATGTTTCTTGAGTAAACGCATTTTTATCGTTCAAATCTTTGAAAAATCCAGCAGCAGTTTCATGATGAATAGGCGATGAAGTTCTGTGGTAAATGCTAAATTCTATTCCAAAATCTTCAAAGGCTTTTTTAATAATTTGATGGTTTTCATCCACAATTTGCTGTGGTGTTTTTCCTTCTTTCTTAGCTCTAAGTGTAATGGCAGCACCATGTTCGTCAGAGCCACAAATAAAAGCCACATCATGTCCCTGACTTTTTAAATAACGCACATAAATATCCGCAGGCAAGTATGCTCCAGCAATATGTCCTAAGTGCAGAGGTCCATTAGCATAAGGCAATGCAGCAGTAATGGTGTATCTTTTTGTTTTACTCATAAATTTCTTGATGTCATTAAGATAATGTTCTTAACCACAATTATAATTATTTTTGCAAAAGTACATTTACTAATGATACTATTGACAATTCACTATGGAAAAACCTCAAGCATTAAAAATAGGAGATAAAGTAAGCATCATTTCTACTGCCAGAAAAATTAGTTTGGAAGAAGTCCAACCTGCAATTAATTTGCTAACGGACTGGGGCTTAGAAGTGGTTTTAGGCAAAAATTTGTTTGCAGAAGACCATCAATTTGCAGGTACAAAAGCACAACGACTTGCTGATTTGCAACAAGCGTTAAATAATGATGAAATAAAAGCGGTTTATTGTGCCAGAGGTGGCTACGGAACAGTTCAATTAATTGACGAAATAGATTTTTCACATTTTAAAAAACAACCTAAATGGATAGTTGGATATAGTGATGTAACGGTGTTGCACAATCATATTAATCAGAATTTTGGGATAGCTACCTTACACGCTACTATGCCGATTAATTTTAAAACAAACACTACAGAAGCATTGCAATCGCTAAAAGATGCGTTGTTTGGCAACACCTTAAACTACCAATGTGCACCTCATACTTACAACCGATTAGGAGAAGCTAAAGGTGAGTTGGTGGGAGGGAATCTGTCTATTTTGTATAGCCTTACGGGAACAATTTCTCAAATAAATACCCAAGGTAAAATTTTATTTTTGGAAGATTTGGATGAATATCTTTACCACATTGATAGAATGATGCAAAACCTTAAACGAGCAGAAATGTTACACGGTTTAAAAGGCTTGTTAATTGGTGGTATGACAGATATGAATGATAATACTGTACCTTATGGACATTCGGCTATTGACATCATTAAAAATATAGTTGAAGCATATGATTTTCCCGTAGCTTTTGGTTTTCCTGCTGGCCATTTGGCAGATAATAGAACGTTGATTATGGGTGGGGAAGTAACATTGAGTGTAGATGAGAATGAGATCCTATTGAATTTTTAATTCTAAATTATTTTTTTAGGTGTAGTTGCTATAAAATCTTTCAAATAAAACGGTTCGAAATAAGCTACATCTTCCAACTCATTATTGTTGTGTTTTTTTAATGCCAACTCATTAATTTCTATAGCCGATGGCAATACATCATTATTAAAAAGAGCATTATTATTTTCCTTAAATAGTGTTTGGCATTTTTCTGCTCCATCGCCAAAAAATATTACTTTTTGGTTAGCCAGAAATTTGCTGAAAGAATTTTCATCAATTATTTTAGCAGAAATCGGTTCTATTAATTCATTGTTAGCATCATAAATAGCGGTATAAACCTCCATTCTTCGAGCATCTATCATCGGACAAAAAAGCAAGTCGTTATCTGTAGTTTGTTTTGCCATACGCAATGCCATGGCTTGTAAAGTATCTATTGCAATTAGTGGCTTATCTAAAGCATAACACAGGCCTTTTGCTGATGAAACACCAATTCTTAATCCGGTATAAGAACCAGGACCTTTGCTTACTGCAACAGCATCAATATCGTTAAATTTTATATTGGCTTTTTTTACCACCTTTTCTATAAAGTTGGTAACATTTTCAGCATGACTATACTCTCCTCCAACCTCTTCAATAGCCAATAATTCATTGTCTTTAGAAAGTGCAATTGAGCAAACTTTTGTTGCGGTTTCTATTCCTAATATTATACTCATTAATTCTCCATAATTTTAATTTCTACTCTTCTGTTGGCACTCATTTCTCCTTCCGATTTTGGGTTTGGATACAACATTTGTGTATTTCCATAGCCAATAGAGGCAATTCTGGCAGCTTCAATTCCATTTTCTATCAAATAATCTTTTACCGCTTTAGCTCTATCTTCAGATAGCTGTTGGTAATCTTTTGTATTTCTTTGATTGGGTCCATTTACGTGTCCTTCCACTTCTATTTTTACATTTTTATTGATTTCCATAAATGCTAATAATGCTTTTAAATCGCCCGAAGCTTGAGGTAAAAACTTAGCTTGGTTGCCATAAAACTGAATGTTTCTTAAGTTTACTTTTCTGCCTTTTTGTATTTTCTCTAATAATACGGTTTGACTAAAAGTAGTCCTATTTGAAGTAATAGTCACTTCCTCAGAATAAATTAAATAGCCCGGAGAGTTCGTGCTAATTGTAAGTTTGTATTTACGTTGAGGAACATCAACAGCATAGGTCATAATATTATTTTTTTCTACCAATTTTTTTCTCAATCCATCAATAATAATATTACCGGCAACAGATTTATCAGTTGTTTTGTCTTTAATTTCAATACTCAACGAAAGGGAATTTGTCTCCGCTATTGGCTCTTCAATTTTCACTTCAGGTTTTTCTCCTGCTATGTTAATGGTTAAAGAATGACTTCCTCCTGCTCTTTTGGAGTTGTTTACCACCAACACATATTGTTCATCTTTTTTTACTAAGAGCGATTTACTGTAATTATCGTTAATTCCAGCAGCTACAAAAGGCTGGCCTCCATCTTTAGAAATTCCTGTATTAGCACTTCTGGAAAGATTGCTGCGAATAGGGTTGATTTTTTTGGCTTCAATTCTTTTACAAAATAAACTTTTATGTTCAAACAACAAAAAATCCCAATCGTTGCCTTCATCAAGAGATAGAATATCAAATGACAATTCTCCATTATAAGGAATGGAAATTAAATACCAAATGGAGTTTTTTTCAACTTCAAAATTTAATGAATCGTATAAATCATTGCTTTCAAACTCTAGATTATCTCCATAACCCGAAATGTTTTTAGCTTCATAAAATGTATCAGTAAGGTGCAACATTCTAGAGCAATCGGCATATTGGGCTTGACTATTGTTTAAAAAACAAAAAAACAACAATAATATAACTATGTGATTAATTTTTAACATAAGTAATCTACAAAATTAAGGATTGTTTGAGAAAAATAAAGCATCCTCATTTTAGACGTTTAATAACACATCTCGTTTATCTAATAGTGTTTGATGTGGTAGAGCTTGTTTTCTTTGGAAGAGGACGAGGGGCTTTTAACCCCCTTCAAAACCACCATCAAAATCTCTTTGATAGTTTTCTTGTCTTTTCTTTTGCTGATTTATTCGGTATGAAAAACTTAAACGAGCCCAACGCGTTCTCCATTGTCTTTCGTTTATCGATATAAAATTATCTCCTTCTGAAGTTCCTCTCCATTTACGAGTATTAAAAATATCGTTTACATTAAAGGTTATTGTTCCCTTTCCTTTAAGCAAATCAAATGAAAAGCCTGCATCTAAGGAATACATGGCTTTATTTTTTCCTTGAACCTCTTGGCGAGGAGCTCTGTAAAAAGCAGATGCCTGTAAGTTCACTTTCTTTTTTATCGTCCATTTGGAGTTTAACCTTGTTGACCAAGTATAGGTATCTGCATCAAAACGTTGGTTATTCAATTCGCCTTCCTGAATTTCTCTAAAAAAATTAAAGCTACCTCTTACATTCCACACTTTAAACGGCTCGTAAGAACCTGAAAATTCAACTCCATAAGCATCTCTTGTTCCTAAGTTAAAAGGTAGTCTTGTTGTGTTTCCTTCGTTATCAGGAACAATAATCCTGGTAATAACATCCGTGGTATAACGGTAATAAACACTAGAAAGCAAAGAACCTTTTTTCCACATTTTTAAGTATCCTGCTTCATAAGAATCTGAAAGTTCTGGATCTAAATTAGGATTTCCAGAAAAAATGTTTCTAGCATCGCTAAAACTAAAAAACGGCAACAAATACCAATGTCTAGGTCGTTGAATTCTCTTACTGTAGCTTAACTGAACAGAATTTTCATTTTTTAATTCATAAGAAAAATGTACACTCGGGAACAAGTTGAAATACTGTCTGTTATTTTCTTCATCGGTTAGTTTTAACAGTGTAGTAACATCAGAATATTCAGCTCTTACTCCCAATTGGTAAGAAAATTTCTTTTTTACTTTATTACCAAACATCATGTAGGCAGCGTATATGTTCTCATCATATTGCATATCGTTATAAAAACCTGGTAAAGCCTCAAATTGCTGAGAGATATTATTAAAACTACCAACTGCAAAAGGATTAGTTATTGTTCTTAGGGTTGATTTAACACCTGTTTCAAACTTTCCTTCTTTATATGGATGAACATAGTCTGCTTGAAACAACCAATCGTCAGATTTCTCATTATTAAACACACTTTGAACAGCGTTTTGAGAAACATCGGTAGAATTTTGGAAAATAAAGGAATCTTCAAAATCTTTTGCTCCCGATTTTTGAGCATCTATGGTAAACAATCTGTTTTTTTGCTTAAATGTCTTTCTGTAATTAATAGAAATATCGTAAGAAGAAAGGTCTTTATCTTCCACCTCATCTCTGTTTACCACTTGTGTGGGAAGGTCTAAATTATTAAAATCGGAATATTGAAGTTTTACACTATTATCTGCATCTCCTGCATTAATACTTCCTGAAAGTGTTACTGAGTTATAATCATTCCAATCGAAACTTGTTCCCATTCTAAAATTATGATTAATGGTATTTCTTTCAGTTTTAGAAACGCTTTCGTAACTAAAAGAGGTGTCAGGGTAGAAAAAACGTTGAGAAGAAACACTTGTTCCGGGTGCTTCTCTATAATTAACCCCATAACCAAAAAAATAGTTTATCTTTTCTTTTTTGATGTTTAAATTAAAGCCTCCACCATAATTGCTTGGATATCCAACATCCACATTTACCACTCCATTTATCCCTTCTCTTTTATCTTTTTTAAGAATAATATTAATGATGCCCACCTCTCCTTCAGCATCGTACCTTGAAGATGGATTGGTAATTACTTCAATTTTTTCTATCTGATTTCCTTGCAATTGTTTTAATGCCTGAGAAGTACTCATACCTGTCATACCTGAAGGTTTTCCGTTAATTAAAATTCGCACATTTCCACTTCCTCTTAAACTAACATTTCCATCTATATCAACCTCTACAGAAGGCACATTATTTAACACTTCTGTGGCATCTGCCCCTTGGTTGGTAATGTCTTTATCTACATTAAAAACACGCTTATCCAAATCCATTTCCATTAGTTTTTTTTCTTCTACCACAACAAATTCATCTAAGGCTAATGAGGAAGATTTCATCACAATTTTCTTCATTTCTACTACTTTGTTGGCAATTTCTATGTTAGGAATGATTTTATTCTCAAAACTTAAAAAAGATAACTTTGCGTAGTAGTTTCCATTAGGAAGAGGAATTTTAAACTTCCCGTCCATATCGGTTGCAGCTCCTTTAACATAAGTTGAATCAGCAGTTTTGTAAATTGCTACTGCTACATAAGGCAACAACTCTCCTTTGTCATCTGTAACTTTTCCTGAAAAATCGTATGTTTTCCCTCCCCCTTGTGCCAACAAAGTTGTAGTAAATACAATAGTTAATAAAAACTGAAGAAATATAATTTTTACAAATTTCATAAGCCAACAAAACTAAGAATAAGCATTTTGAGTTTAATAATTTTAGGAGATTTTAACAATAAAATAATCTGTTTAACCCAACGAAAACAAAGAATATCATGGAATTTGCGTTCCTTTGCTTAACTATTAAAAATATATGTATTTTAAATTCATTATAACTGCCTCTTTTTTTGTATTAGCAATAGATTGGTACTACTTTAGGTCAATTAAAAAGCTAACCGAACCCTTGGCTAAAAAGTGGCGAAAAGCTATCATTATTGCCTATTGGGTATTTACATTCATTGTTTTAGGTACACTTGCCTATACCTCATCTTTTTTTGTTGAAAAAACTGCTATCCCAAAAATTTTAAGAACCTATTTAATGGGCATTATTTTCGTTATTTATGTTTCTAAAATTGTAGGTATTTTGTTTGTAATGATGTATGATTTGCAATCTATCATGTTTTTCATCAAGAAAAATATCATTAAAAAATTTCGTCCTGAAAAAATACAACAAGACCTTGGTAGAAGAACTTTTTTAAAGAAAACAGCTATTGTAGCTTCTGCTATTCCCTTTGGTACATTGTTGTTTGGCATGCTAAATTCTGCTTTTGATTATACAGTAAGAAAACAACAACTAAAAATTCCGAACCTACCAAAAGCGTTTAAAGGACTTAAAATTATACAGATTTCTGATATTCACACAGGTAGTTTTATGTCGAACACTCCTTTAGAAGAAGCAGTACAACTAATAAACAAACAACAGCCAGATATTGTTTTCTTTACAGGAGATTTGGTAAACGACATAAGTGAAGAAGCCTTGCCTTTTGTAGATACGCTTAAGAAAATACAAGCTCCTTTAGGGGTTTATTCTGTATTGGGAAATCATGATTATGGCGATTATTTTTACCAACCAGAAGATGTTGAAGGTAAACAACACAACTTAAAATTGATGAAAGAAATTCACGCCAAAATGGGTTGGAAACTGCTTAACAATGAGCACCATATACTTGAAAAAGACAACGAACGCTTAGCAATTATTGGTGTAGAAAATTGGGGACACGGAATGCGATTTCCGAAATATGGAGATATTGAAAAAGCAAAAAGTGGCTGTTTAAAAGAAGATGTTAAATTGCTTTTAAGTCACGACCCATCGCATTGGGAAGCTCAAATATTAAAAGAACACCAAGATATTGCTGTTACTTTTTCGGGACATACACACGGCATGCAATTTGGCATTGAAATTCCGGGCTTTAAATGGAGTCCTTCGGAATATATTTACCCACAATGGGCAGGGTTATACAAACATAATAAGCAACAAATTTATGTAAATAGAGGCTTAGGCTTTTTGGGTTATCCCGGGAGAGTAGGTATTTTGCCTGAAATTACTGTTTTTGAGTTGGGGTAGTAAAGTTGGAAGTTTGAGGTTTGAAGTAATCTGCTTATTAGGAATTTGTTTCAAGTTTGAGGTTTGAGGTTTGAGGTTTGAAATTTGAATTTCGGAAATGTGAGAATTTGAAATTAATTAGTTAAATCCACAACTATTTTTCTATTTTTGAATTTCATTTAACAATTATAATGTGCGACCTAAATTTATATTAATAGTTGTGTTGTTGAGTACAATAAGTACTTATGCTCAAGAATACATTGACTTAATCAAGTTTCACTACTCTCCTACTCCAAAAAATAGTTTTGTAGATACAACGGGAAAAGCTCCGTTATCGGAAATGGGGTTAGATTTAACACTTCCTTTAAAAATTAATGATTCGCTAGCTATTATTACCGGTGTTTTTTGGGAAAATATTACTACTCAATTAGCTCCTGAAGCAGAAAACACTATTATTTCTACATTTAACCTTAGGGTAGGAATTAACAAAAAACATAGCGAAAAATGGTCGGGAACATACTTGCTTTTACCTAAAATTAGCTCCGACCTTAAAGATGTTAATAAGAATCATTTTCAGCTAGGTTTTTTAGGTTTGCTTAAACGTAGTTATTCTGTTAACAAAAACTACAGTGTTGGTTTGTATTATAACCAAGAATTGTTTGGTCCTTTTTTCGTCCCATTATTAGGGATTTATCGCAAAACAGAAAAATGGGAAGTTAACTTTACCTTACCTATTTGGGCAGATATTAATTATAGCATCAATAACAAAATAAGTGCTGGAGCAACTTTTAGTGCTTTTGTAAGAAGTTATTATTTGGGAGAATACGATAGTTATGTGGTAAAGAAAAACAACGAACTTTTTGGTTATTTACAATACAAAATGACTAAAAGTGTTTTGCTACAAGCCAAAGTAGGTCATTCTATTGGCAGAAGTTTTAGAGCTTATCCTGAAGATGAAAAAGTTGATGTTGGAATTTCTGCTTTCCGATTTGGAGATGATAGAGAGCAACTCAACCCAGATTTTAAAGATGGTTTAATTTTTAATTTTAGAATGATTTATCGTTTTGATTTAAGTGGGAATTAATCCTTCCTAAAATTTAAAAACTTCTTCAGTACAATTTATTAAAAATGTTTCTATATATTTATTTAGTCACCCCTTAAAAAGTATTCAACATATTGTTTGTTAATAAATTAGAT
>JAVVER010000065.1:0-18154 GCA_032251145.1 Vicingaceae bacterium
TTCTAACGGTATAAATTATTTCATTTCCTCCTTTGTTTTCAGCAACTTCTGTATTTGTGTTTTGTGCTGCCGCAATACTATCTTTAATATCTTGTTGCGTTTTTAAGGCATAAATGGTTTTTTCATTCATTAAAAAAGTGCCAATTTTATCAGCAGGCAAGCAAAGTGTGTTTGCTCCTTTTGTGTTGGGAATAAAGTTTTGTTTGTACGAGGGATTCAAATAAGCAATGTACTCAACAGGCAATTCTAAAAATGTAGAAAGCTGCTCGAAAGAAAGGTGTTGCTTTACATTTACAGTATCTACTTTCATACAAGAGATATCTGGTTCTATTGGGAAAATATTATGTTCAGCAGCATAACTCATCACATAATTTACAGCAATAAAGGCAGGAACATAGCCTTGCGTTTCTCTTGGTAAATATGGGCGAATTTCCCAATAGGTTCTTTTACCTCCCGATCTTCTTATGGCTTTATTTACATTTCCTGGACCAGAATTATAAGCAGCTAACACTAAATCCCAATCGTGGTACATTTCATATAGGTGCTTTAAATATCTACAAGCGGCATCGGTAGATTTATATACATCGCTTCTTTCATCATAATAAGAGGTTACATCTAAATCGAACATTTTTCCAGTAGCGTACATAAATTGCCATAAGCCTGTTGCTCCCACTCGAGATTTTGCTTTCGGATTAAGAGCAGACTCAACAATAGGAAGGTATTTTAACTCTAATGGTAAGTTATATTTGTCTAAATGTTCTTCAAAAATCGGGAAATAAACAGGGGCAAGCCCCAACATTCTGCCTGTAGTTTTTTTTCTTCGTTTGGCGTATAAGTTTACATAAGCTTTTACATAATCATTGTAAACTAATGAAAAGGGTGAGTTTGCATTAAGTTTGTTGAATCTTGTTACATAAATAATGCTATCGAAAACAGGAACCGAGTCTGGATTATAGTTTTTAACTTTATAAACATTGTCGTTAAACCCTAAGCTTTCAAAATATCCCGACATCATCATGCTGTCAATTTTTAATAATACAGGGTCATCAGGTAAAATTTCAAAAGTGTTTTCTTCTTTATTATTAGATGTTACATCTTGAGCTATTGCCGAAGTAATAAATAATAAAAAAGCGAATGTATGTATAAAGTATTTCATGCGGTTTTAATAATAGGTGTTTTTTTGTTCGCAACAAATTCATGTTGGTAATGAACGAAAAAAATTAACTTTTGTTTTGTAGCAGTTGGTGCGAAAAAGCTAATAATGCTGTTTCGTTAAAACTTTTTGCTGTAAGTTGGAAACCGTAAGGCAAACCATTTGAATGTTTGTTTAAAGGTAATGATATTGCTGGTAACCCAGTTAAGTTGGCATGAACAGTATAAATATCTTCTAAATACATTTTTATAGGGTCGTCAACTTGCTTGCCTAAACCGAATGGAGTATGTGGTGAGGTTGGTGAAAGAATAAAATCATAATCAGACAAAATCTCTTCGGTTTTGTTTTTTAATATTCTTCTTACTTTTTGTGCTTTGGTGTAATAAGCATCATAAAAACCTGAACTTAATACATACGTTCCCAACATAATTCTTCTCTTTACTTCATCACCAAAACCTTCTGAACGAGATTTTAAGTAGGTAGATTCTAAATCAACTGCATTAGGACTTCTGTATCCAAAATGAACACCATCATATCGTGCTAAATTGGATGAGGCTTCGGCAGTAGTTAAAACATAATAAGTAGGAACTAAATAATCCAAATAAGGAAAATCTGTAGCTTCAACAGTATGTCCGGCAGCTCTTAGCTCTTCAACAAAAGTCATAAATTTGGCTTTAATTTCGGTATCTAAACCATCATTTTCTATGCAACTGTTGAAATAAGTTATTTTATATGTTTTTTTATCATTAAGATGATTGGAGTATTGAGGCACTTCTTGTGTAGAGCAAGTGCTATCCATTTTGTCGCTCCCCGACATTACTTCCATTACCAAAGCTGCATCTGCAACATTATTGGTAAAAGGACCAATTTGATCGAAAGAAGAAGCATAAGCTATTAATCCATTTCTGGATACTCTTCCGTAAGTAGGTTTTAATCCTACAACATCGCAAAAAGAAGCAGGTTGACGAATAGAACCGCCTGTATCGGAACCTAAAGCTACTAAGCATAAATTGGCTTTTACCGCTACAGCAGAACCTCCTGATGAGCCTCCTGGAGCTTTTGAATTATCTATAGGATTAAGTACATTACCAAAAGCAGAATTTTCGTTAGAGCTACCCATGGCAAACTCATCACAATTAGTTCGTCCAATAATAATGGCATCTTCAGCTAATAATCTTTCTACAACAGTAGCACTAAAAAGCGATTCAAAGTTGCCTAATATTTTTGATGAAGCAGAAATTTTATGGTCTTTATAGCAAATATTATCTTTAATGGCGATAACCATTCCTGCTAATTTTCCAGCGTTGTTTTGAGCTATTTTCGCATCAATTTCCTTAGCTTTTTGTAAAGCTTCATCAGCAAAAACTTCTAAAAAAGCATTAAGGTGTTTGTTTTCTTCAATACGATGAAGATAAGCACTAACTATTTCCTGACAAGTAGTTTGTTGAGTTTTTAAATCTTGTTGAACAGCCTCAAAAGAGGAATAAATTTTCTCCATAGCAGTCTTTTTCGGACTCTACCTCTAAATAATAGTATTGAGGAAGATATTAGTTATCAGAAGAATTTATTTCTTTTTTATCGTTTTTTTCTTGAGAATCTTTTTCACCCTCTTTCATTCCGTCTTTAAATTCTTTAATACCGGAACCTACACCTCTCATTAATTGAGGAATTTTTTTTGCACCAAATAAAAGAACTACCACTATGGCAATAATTATTATTTCTTGAGTGCCCAAAAATGCTAATACTGAATTCATTATTTATGTTTTTATCCTTGTTTATAAGGTGTTTTTAATAGCATCCAAAGGTACAAAAGATTTTGATACATCATTCTGTAAGAGATATTATTTTAACAAATGATCTTAGAGAATTATTCTTAAAAATAAAGGTTTGATTAAGTATGCCTACTCAAAAACAAGTAGAAACAAACGCTTCTTTATGCTTTTATAAAAGGATTTTTAAGATAGTTTCATTTTTAACCTCCAGCTTTTGTATTTTTACATTACCAATGATGCTAACTAAAAAACATAGTGCCTACCTTCAGCTGCTTATAGGAATTGCTATTCTGATGATTTTGCAGTTTCAACCTACGTTTTTTTCCATTACATCTAACAACCCGAAACACTTTAACGAGCACTTAAATGCCAGAGAAGAGAAGGCTGTAGAACTCATTCAAGCATTAAAAAATGAAGTAACAATTTCAGACAACAAGCTAAATTCTACCTATGATGCAGAGGGAATTGCCTTGTTTGTTTTTAATCAACATCAACTTACATTTTGGTCTGACAGAACGATAGTTTTACCTGAAAACATTACTTTGTTTAATAAAAAATCGGGAGCAATTTTACTTGCTAATGGTTGGTATCAGTATGTTAAAGAAGAAGAAAACGACAAGCTTTACTTAGCTCTAATTCTTATTAAAAAAGAGTTTAATATTGAAAACAAATATCTCCAAAACGAATTCCATGAAAGCTTTCATTTTCAGAATAATTTTGATGTTTCCCATGAAAATGGTGATTATCCTGTTTTAAATATAGACGGAGAAACATTGGTTTATCTTAAAGAAAAACCAACTAGCACCAATAGTTACAAAAAAACCAACTGGATTATTCTTTTGTTGTTTTTCATAAGCATACTACTAATCACCTCTTTTATCAATATTATTTGCATCAACACAAAAAAACTAAAACCATTTAATTACCTTTTTGTATTTGCTTTTTTAGCCATTTTTAGGTTCTTAAATTTAAGTTATCATTTCCCTGAAAGTGTTTTTAATCAAGAGATCTTTAGTCCACTAATCTATGCTCACTCTCTGTTTTTCCCTTCATTGGGAGATTTTTTAATTCACATCGTGTTTTTCTTTATCCTAATCTATTTTACCGTAAAATTTAAAAACACATCTCAGAAAAAAAGCAAGTGGTCGGCATTTATTTTTATGCTTTTTATTGCTTTTTTACCCCTTTTAATTACCGATTTACTAGAAGGATTAATTAAAAACTCCAAAATCAATTTCGATATTAATCATATTTTGGAGCTTAGTGCTTACAGCTTTGTAGGTATTATTACACTTCTTTTATTATACATAAGCACCATTATTTTAGTAAAAACAGCTTTTACCAGATTTTCCACTTCCATTTTTACCAAAAAACAGTTTGTAAGCATCATTTTATCGCTCTCGGTTTTATCGTTAATTATTGGTCAGTTTGTTTACCAACTAGACATTTTACATGGGGTTTGGATAGTAATTGTTATTCTAATTTTTTCTTATAAAGATGCCTCTTCAAAAGCGGAGTTTAACAAAATCATCTTCATTACCTTAGTGGTAGCTTTATCCATCTCTTATGGGTTTGTCAATTTTAGTGTTGACAAAGTACTTTCTGACAAGCAGTTTGTTGCTAAAAACATTGCTAAAGAGCAAGACCCTATTACCGAATATTTGTTTAAAGAAGTAAAAATGAAAATGGAAGCAGATACCTTCCTTCAAAATAATTTACATAGCTATTGGGATAAAAAAGTTGAATTTGATAATTACATTAACAACAAATATTTTGGTGGTTTTTGGAACAATTACATTGTAAACATTTATCAATGTACGAGTACAGACACCATTATAAATAACGAAACAAATGAAAATGCTAACTGCTTAGATTTTTTTAAAACTAAAATTGAAAGCCAAGCCTACCATCCCGAATCTATTAATGAAGACATTAATTTTCTCTACTCTAACGATGGAATTAGCAGCTACTTGGGCAATTTAGTTGTTCAAGATTCTTCTAACAACAAGCGTAAAGATTCTTATCTTTTTATAGAGTTTTTTCCTCAATCTTATTCAAAAGCCATTGGCTATCCAGAGTTGTTGTTGAATGAAAAAGAAATTGAAAAATCTTTCCAACTAAATAAATTCTCTTATGCAAAATTTAGAAAAGGAAAGTTGGTTAGTAATTCTGGAGAAATTAATTACACATCAGAATGGACAGGATTTTTTGTTCAGCCTAAAATTTACAATTTCGCATTACAAAAAACTACTAACAACGAACATTTAATCTACCAAAGTGATAGATTTACCACCATTGTAGTGAGTGCTAAAAAGAAAAATTATATTGATTACATTACCACTTTTTCTTACCTATTTTTAATTACTAGCTTAGTATTTTTTGTAATCAGTATTTTTATTAAAACCCCTCCATTTAGTTGGCTGTTGTCGCTTACCGATTTTAGTTCTAAAATTCAGTTTTTTATTATTTCCACCATTTTACTTTCGTTTTTACTTTATAGCTGGGGAACATCGTATTATATTGAAAAACAATATGTAAACAAAAACAAAAAAATCTTAAAAGAAAAAGTACAATCGCTTATTATTGAATTAGACCAAAAATTTGGTAATCACAAAGAACTTACTAAAGCCAATTTAGATGAAATGACTTACTATTTAGTTAAGTTTTCTAATGTGTTTTATACCGATATTAACCTCTACGACAAACATGGGGAACTTTTAGCCACTTCTCGTTCGGAAATCTACGATGCTGGTTTGCTTAGTTCTAGAATGGATAGAAACGCTTATAAAAACATACATTACAATAAGCGTGTAGCTTACATCAACAACGAAAATATTGGTAAATTAGATTACCTATCTGCTTATGTGCCTTTTACCAACAGAAAAAATAAATTTTTGGCCTATGTAAACCTGCCTTATTTTGCCAAACAAAATGAGTTTGAAAATGAACTTTCGGAATTTTTTACAGCCCTTATCAATATTTACGGATTGCTGTTTTTAATTTCTGTAATTATTGCCGTATTTTTTGCCAACTATATTTCCGAACCGCTGAGATTAATTCGTCAGAAAATTAGTGCTTTACAATTCGGACAGTCGTATGAAGTTATTAATTGGAACTCTAATGATGAAATTGGAGCCTTGGTAAAAGAATACAACAAAAAAGTAATGGAATTGGAAGCCAATGCTCAAAAATTAGCCAAATCGGAAAGAGAAAGTGCTTGGAGAGAAATGGCCAAACAAGTGGCTCATGAAATTAAAAATCCACTTACACCAATGAAGCTTAGTGTTCAACATCTACAAAGATTTACCAACGAAAATCCGGCTGATTTACAAGAAAAAATTAAGAAAACAACCAATATGCTTATTGAGCAAATTGACACGCTTGCCAACATTGCCAATGCTTTCTCTAACTTCGCAAAAATGCCAAAAGCCAATACCGAAAAAATTGACTTAATTCCTATTATTAAAAGCACCATTAGTTTATTTGATGAAGATGATAATAAAAATTATTCCATACAGTTAAACTCAGCACTTCAGTCGGCATATATTGTTGCTGATAAAAATCAACTGATTAGGGTATTTACCAACCTTATTAAAAATGCTGTTCAGGCAATTCCGAGCGAAAAAGAAGGTGTTATTGAAATTATGGTAACAACAAAAGACCATAACTTTGAAATTATTGTAAAAGACAATGGTGTGGGTATTAATGATGAACAAAAAAATCATATTTTCACGCCAAGTTTCACCACCAAAAACAAAGGAATGGGACTTGGGCTTGCTATGGTTAAAAACATTATAGAAAATATGGACGGTACTATTCGCTTTGAGTCTATACCAAACGAAACAACTTCGTTTATAATGGAAATTCCTAAGGCTTAAATAATGGAAAAAATATTACGCGACATAGCTGAAAATGAAGATAAAGCTGAAATCCAACCATTAAGACGGTTGGTAAAAAAGCTTCGTCCAGGAATTTTTAGATCTAAAAAAGTAGTAATAAAACGAGTTCACAAGCTTATTGAATTACTGAGAGAAAATGAAGATTACCAGAAAGGACTAAATCGTTATTTGAATACTATTTTTAGTAATGGCGATAGTCATTCCTTACTTACCGAATCAGGAATTTTATCTAGCGAGGGCTTTTTTAGCGAAAGCTTTAGAAAAATAGCACATATTTTTCTTCCTCCTGTTCCTCAAGAAAATGTGTTGAGAGATGCAATCAACATGGTTTTAAATAAAAAATCTGATTATCTATGGGTTAAAACTATACCTACTCCTTTGCTCGAAGAATTGCTAATACTAATTTTTCAACATCCTGTAGAAGAAAATAAAAGAAAAAACTTTGTTACCTTACTCAATGCAATTGAAATTTTAATACACCGAGTTACCGCCATTGGTTTAGATGCAGAAATCATCAAACTTCATCCCGATTTATTAAACCCTGACTCACCATTTTTAGTGGTAAACAAAGAGGTAATAGATTTGCTTCAAAACATTGAAAGTTCAGATAACTTTTCGGTAGATACAGAAAAGCTCAAACGCTGTGTTGCTCTTATAAAGGTATGCAATCGAGTTGCAAAAAAAATTAGAGACAATCAACATAGCGAGGGAGCCAGTTTGGCTTTAACCTATTTATTACAACGCATGCATCAGCATCTTATTCGTATTTTAACTTTGTTAGAAATCCTGTCTCATTTTGAAAGCAAAGAAAAATGGAAACCTATAAGTGTTTTCCTGAAAAATATAGTACAATATGAAAACAAGAAAAACAGTATAAAAGAACTATTCCTAAAAAACATAGGTTTTCTTGCTTTTCAAATTACCGAACATGCCGGAAAAACAGGCGAACATTACATTACCAACAATAAAAAAGAATACGTTAAAATGCTCTACTCGGCTATGGGTGGTGGATTTATAGTTGCTTTTCTTACTTGGTTTAAAGCTGCTATTTATTACTTAAAATTAGCTCCTTTTGGTGAGTCGTTTTTGTATAGCATGAATTATTCTTTTGGATTTATTGGCATTCATCTTACCCACTCAACATTGGCAACCAAACAACCCGCAATGACAGCCTCCAAGATTGCTGCATCATTAGATATAAAAGGTTCTGTAGAAGAAGCCATAAAAAATCTTTCGGCACTTATTGTAAAAACTTTCCGAAGTCAGTTTGTAGCTTTTGTAGGAAATATGTTTGTGGCTTTTCCTGTCGCTATTGCTATTGCTATTATTTATTATTGGGTTGCCGGAAGCCATATTTTAGGAGATGCCAAAGCCTTTAAAATTATTGAAAACCTCCATCCATGGGAAAGTTTTTCGTTAATGCACGGAGCAATTGCTGGATTGTGTTTGTTTCTTTCGGGAGTAATTTCTGGTTATTATGATAATGCCGTAATGTTTCAAAAAATTCCAGAAAGATTAAAACATCAACCTTTCCTAAAATTTATAATGCCCAAGTCTTGGTTAAACAAACTAAGCCATTACATAGAAAACAATTTAGGTAGTTTGGCAGGAAATTTCTTTCTAGGTATTTTCTTAGGTTCTATGGGAACTTTAGGACATTTTTTAGGTTTACCAATAGACATTCAACACGTTACTTTTGCTTCAGGTAATTTTGGCTTGTCGTTAGTTTCTGTAGGTACACAAATAGATTTTATGACTTTTGTACACACCGTTATTGGTATTATTGGTGTCGGCTTTATGAATTTTATTGTAAGTTTCGGACTAGCCATTTTTATAGCCATTCAATCTAGAAGAGTAGCCTTTAATAAAACAGGTTCTTTACTTAAATATTTATTTATTCATCTGTTTACTAAACCATCTGAATTTTTATTTCCTCCAAAAGAAATAATAACAGAAGAAAATTCAGAGACGTTAGAAGATGAAAATCTTGAAGAAAAGACCGAAGATTAACCTCCATTATTCATAACTATTTATAGAATAACCACTTGATTATTTCGAAAGAAATTAATTCAAGTTTTTCTGAAATAAAGTGTAAATCTCATATTTTCAGATTATTTCAACTCACCCCCAAGTTATCTTGCGATAACTTTTCCCCCTCTCTTTTAAGAGAGGGGGGTTAGGGGGTGAGTTAAGAGTATGAACAATTAACCTCCGGCAAAAGGCGGCAACAAAGCAATTTCATCACCATTACTCAACTGAAAATCGTTTCCAACTATGTTTTGATTTACAGCAAACTGGTAATTCAACTTTTCAATTGCAGGATATCTTTCAATTAAAACACCCTTTAATTCTACAATTGTTTTCACTTCCAAATTCAACTTTTCCTGCTGAACATTAGTAGCTTCGGCTATCATTCCAAAATAATTTAAACTTAATTCCATACCTACAAATCTAATCTTGAATTAATATTTTTAAAAAACGTATCGTTAAACAAAGTTCCATCTATCTTTTTTAAATTAACATGATGCAAAACAGTTTTAAGTCTCCTTTCTTTATTATTTAAAGCTGCTTCAAACGCTGGCAAACAATTTTTAGAATAAATACCAATCAACGGATGAAGTTGATTCGCTTTTTCAAAAATAACAGATTCATAACCAGCAACTTCTTGTTTAAGCAAGCTCAACATTTCTTTAGTTACAAAAGGAACATCACAACTCAACACAAAATTATAGTGGTATTTGGCTTGTTTTAATCCGGTACAAATTCCCGCTAAAGGACCCGCATTTTCAATTTCATCAGGAACAACCGGATAACCAAACTGCTTGTATTCCTTATTATTGGCAACAATAATTATTTCATCTGCAACTAATTTCACCGCATCAATAACGTATTGAACCATAGGTTTTTCGTTTAACAACATCATTCCTTTATCAACTCCCATTCTGGAACTTTTACCACCTGCCAATATTATTGCTCCTACTTGCATTTTTAAAATTTTATACTACAAAAAAACAGCTTTTTTATGGAATAATTTATGTTTATGCATCAAGACAGAGAAAAGAATGGCTAAAAATTTTAAAAGTTATTTGATTTTTTAACTGTTAAATGTCGAATAATATTTTTAACTTTGAGGCTGGTTAAATAATTTTACAACCAAACTATTTTTATTATGGAACCGAAAAAAAATCCGAATGCTGATTTAGAAAAACTTAGAAGTACTGTACTACTTGGTGGTATTGTTGTTTCTTTGCTCATCATTTATGCAATGATAAATTTTAAATTTTATGATGTTCAGGCAAGTGAGCTTGGAGATTTAGTTGTTGAACAAGTTGAAGAGGAAATCATTCCTATTACGGAACAAAATACCCCTCCACCACCTCCACCACCTCCACCTGCTGCTCCTGAAACCATAGAAATTGTTGAAGATGATGTAGAAATTGAAGAAGAAATAGAAATTGATACTGAAGCTGATGCAGAAACTGTTGTAGAAACTTTTGAAGTTACAGAAGAGGTAGTGGAAGAGGAAATTTTTACCATTGTGGAAGACATGCCAGAATTTCCAGGAGGTGTTCAAGCACTTTACAAATATTTAGGTGAAAATGTAAAATATCCACAAGCAGCTAAAGCAAACGGTATCTCAGGAAAAGTTTTTGTGAATTTTACTGTTGAAAAAGATGGTTCTATTACTGCTGTAAAAGTAATTAGAGGTGTTCACGAATTATTAGATAAAGAAGCCATTAGAGTGGTAAAAAGTTTCCCTAAATGGAAACCAGGAAAACAAAGAGGAAAAGCAGTAAGAGTTTCTTATAACATACCCATTTCATTCGTGTTGAAATAACAACCAATGTTATACAAACCAACCATATTTTTAGTAATGCTGCTCACTTTTATGGGCAGCATTTCTTTTGCTCAAGATGTTGAGAAGGAAGAAATACTTACTATTGAGGAAGAAGAAATTGAAAATGATGTCTTTGTATTAGTAGAACAAATGCCCGAATTTCCAGGCGGACAAGAGGCAATGTTTAAATTTCTTAGTGCTACTATTATTTATCCAAAAGAAGCTAGAGACAATGGAATAGAAGGTAAAGTCTTTGTCAATTTTACTATTGAAAAAGATGGATCTATTAACGAAGTGAAAATAATTAGAGGAGTTCATCCTTTGTTAGACGAAGAAGCTGTTCGAGTAATAGAATCTTTTCCTAATTGGAAACCAGGAGAACATGACGGCAAAACAGTTAGAGTTTCTTACAACATACCACTTAGCTTTGTGTTAAACAAACAAGAAACCAAAGAAAAAAAAAGTAAGAAAAAAAAGAAAAAATAAGTCGTCAAAATTTTTAAAATAAAATTATCGAAAACACCTTGACCAAAAATCAAGGTGTTTTTTTTATCTTTACAGCAAAAACTCATGGCAGAACAAAAAAAACTATTCCTACTCGATGCTTTTGCACTAATTTACAGAGCTTACTTTGCTTTTGGCAACAACCAACGCTACAACTCTAAAGGACTAAACACTTCTGCCATGTTGGGCTTTACCAATACCCTATTAGAAGTATTGGAAAAACAAAAACCTACACACATTGCTGTAGTTTTTGATGCTCCAACTACCACCAACAGAGAATTAGAATTTTCCGATTACAAAGCTGGCAGACACGAAATGCCCGAAGATATTAGAATTGCACTGCCTTATATCAAACAAATTATTGAAGCCTTTAAAATTCCAATGTTGTTAAAAGATGGTTTTGAAGCCGATGATGTAATTGGTACCATTGCCAAAGATGCTGAAAAAGAAGGTTTTACCACCTATATGATGACTCCTGATAAAGATTTTGGTCAATTAGTTACCGAAAAATCTTTTATATACAAACCCGCTGCCTACGGAAAACCTGCTCAAGTATTAGGAATTAAAGAAGTATGCGAAAAATTTGAAGTTGAAAATCCTTTGCAAGTTATAGACATTTTAGGACTTTGGGGCGATGCAGTTGACAACATTCCAGGAATACCCGGGATTGGTGAAAAAACCGCTAAAAAACTCATAGCAGAATATGGCAGTGTAGAAAATCTAATTGCCAATGCCGAAGATTTAAAAGGCAAACAAAAAGAAAATGTAATCAACTTTGCCGAACAAGGCTTACTTTCTAAAAAATTAGCTACCATTATTGTTGACGTGCCTTTAGAGTATGATTTTGAAGATTTAAAATTAGAAAGTCCAGATGAAGAAAAAATTACCAACCTTTTTGCCGAATTAGAATTCAGAAATTTGGCTAAAAGAATTTTAGGCAAAGAAATTCAAATTCAGGCAGCAGCCAAAAATGTACAAGGTAATGGTCAGATGGATTTATTTGCTAATGCTACCACCAGCAATGATGCACCAGCTGATGATGTACCTACTAACATTGATCAAAAAGACATTAGCAACAGTAAACATGAATATCATTTTGTAAATACTGCTGCTAAAAGAGCCGACTTAATCAAAAAACTAGCTCAACAAAAATCGTTTTGTTTTGATACCGAAACTACCAGTATTAATGCTTTAGCAGCCGAATTGGTTGGTATTGCTTTTGCTTACGAACCTCACAAAGCTTATTACGTTTCTTTTCCTGCCAATCAGGAAGAAGCCCAACAAATTGCCGAAGAATTTCGCATTTTATTCGAAAATCCTACAACAGAAAAAATCGGACATAATATTAAGTATGATATCAATGTGTTGAGCAATTATGGTATTGCGGTTAAAGGAAAAATTTTCGATACCATGATAGCCCATTACCTCATTCAGCCAGATATGCGACACGGAATGGATTTGCTTTCCGAAGCTTATTTAGGGTACAAACCTGTTTCCATAGAAACACTTATTGGCAAAAAAGGTAAAAACCAGCAAAACATGCGTGATATTGCTCCCGAAGAAATAGTAGATTACGCTTGTGAAGATGCCGATATTACCCTTCAATTAAAACATCGTTTGTGGCAAATGATGGATGAAGATCAGCAAAAAGTTTTTAATGATATTGAGGCACCCTTGGTAGCTGTATTAGCAGATATGGAGCAAGAAGGCATCAATTTAGATGTTCCTACCCTTAAAAAAATGTCTGAAGAACTAAAAAAGTTAATTATTACCTTAGAAAAAGAAATTTTGGATTTATCTGAAGCTCAATTCAACATAGATTCTCCAAAACAATTGGGAGAAATTCTTTTTGAAAAACTCAAAATAGTTGATAAACCAAAGAAAACAAAAACAGGTCAGTACCAAACCAACGAAGAAGTACTTTCTAAATTGGTGAATGAACACGAAATTGTTCCTAAAATTTTAGACTACAGAACACTTAAAAAACTAAAATCTACCTATGTAGATACCTTACCCGATTTGGTAAATCCAAAAACCAATAGACTACATACCAGCTATATGCAAACAGTAGCCGCAACAGGAAGATTGAGTTCTAATAACCCGAATTTACAAAACATCCCGATAAGAGATACTCGTGGCAGAGAAATAAGAAAAGCGTTTGTACCAAGAGATAAGAACTACACACTTTTAGCTGCCGATTATTCGCAAATAGAATTGAGGATTATTGCTGCATTAAGCAAAGATGAAAACATGATTAGTGCTTTTAAAAATGGGGAAGACATACATGCCGCTACTGCTGCAAAAGTGTTTAATGTAGCGTTAGAAGAAGTGGATAGAAACATGAGAGGCAAAGCCAAAGCAGTTAATTTCGGAATTATCTACGGAGTTTCTGCATTTGGATTAGCGCAAAACCTCAACATTTCCAGAACAGAAGCTAAAGAAATTATTGACACTTACTTTGAACAATACCCTAGCATTAAAAGCTATATGGACAGCAGCATTGCTTTTGCCAAAGAAAAAGGCTATGTAGAAACCATCATGAAACGCAGAAGAATGTTGCCTGATATTAATTCCAACAATCCTGTAGTACGCGGACACGCAGAAAGAAACGCTATAAACGCTCCTATACAAGGCTCTGCTGCCGATATTATTAAAATGGCAATGATTAACATTTTTACTGTTTTTGAAGAAAAGCAATTGAAATCTAAAATGTTATTGCAAGTGCATGATGAGTTAGTTTTTGATGTACACCTTTCTGAATTGGAGCAAGTGCAACAAATTGTGAAAGAAAAAATGGAACATGCTGTAAAACTAAGTGTCCCATTAGATGTAGAAATGAACCACGCTGACAATTGGTTGGAGGCTCATTAATATATAATGACAAATTTCTCTTCCAATGACATTTAAAACTAAAGTCTAAATTTTTCGTTGTTTACTCCAATTCCTAAATAAGAATTATTATCTTTAAGGAATAATTATTAGTAAATATCATGAGTAAATTTTTCAGAAAAGTATTAAAAGAAAAAGGACTAAAAGTTACACCTCAACGTGTGGCTATTTTTGAGGCAATTACCCATTTAAAAAACCATCCAACAGCTGAAAACATAATAGCTTACATCAAAAAAAATCATCCTAACATTTCTATTGGTACGGTATATAAAGTGTTAGATTCTTTTGTAGAAAACAAGCTACTAAGCAAAGTAAAAACAGAGAAAGACATTATGCGTTACGATTCGGTTTTAACCAATCATCATCATTTATATTGTACAGAAACAGACCGTATTGAAGATTATGAAGATGATCAACTCAACGAACTCATTGAAAATTATTTTAAAACACACCAAATAAAAAACTTTAACATTCAAGAAGTTAAACTTCAGATAACCGGAAAATTTAATAAATCACTTAAATAACAAAATTATGGACAAATCAACAGGAAAATGCCCTTTTCATCACGGAGCAAACACAGAAACAAGTAACACCACAATGGAATGGTGGCCAAAAGCATTAAATTTAGATATTTTACACCAACACGACACGAAAACCAATCCGTTGGGAAGTAAGTTTAACTATGCCGAAGAATTTAAAAAACTAGACTTAGAAGCTTTAAAAAACGATTTAAAAAAATTCATGACTGAAAATCAAGATTGGTGGCCTGCCGATTGGGGGCATTATGGCGGATTAATGATTCGTATGGCTTGGCATGCAGCAGGAACATACAGAATTGCTGATGGTCGTGGTGGAAGTAACACAGGTAACCAACGTTTTGCACCGCTAAACAGCTGGCCCGACAATGGTAACTTGGACAAAGCTCGTAGATTATTGTGGCCGATTAAGAAAAAATATGGCAACAAAATTTCTTGGGCAGATTTATACATCCTTGCCGGTAATATGGCTTATGAATCTATGGGATTCAAAACATTTGGTTTTGCCGGTGGTCGTGAAGACATTTGGCATCCGGAAAAAGATATTAATTGGGGAAATGAAAAAGAATGGCTGGCAGCAACTAAAAACCGTTACTCAAGCGATGCCGACAGAGACTCTTTAGATAATCCGTTGGCTGCCGTACAAATGGGGTTAATTTATGTAAATCCAGAAGGTGTTGATGGAAATCCAGATCCTCTAAAAACTGCTCAAGATGTTAGAATGACTTTCAAGAGAATGGCTATGAACGATGAAGAAACAGTAGCACTAACAGCCGGAGGGCATACCGTTGGTAAAGCACACGGAAATGGTGATGCGTCTATTTTAGGAGAAGCTCCTGAAGGGGCTAAATTACACGAACAAGGTTTTGGTTGGATGAACCCAAAAGGTAAAGGAAATGCTGAAGATACCGTTACTAGTGGACTAGAAGGTGCTTGGACAACCACTCCTGATAGATGGAATAACACTTATTTTGATTTATTGTTAAACCACGAATGGGAATTGAAAAAAAGCCCTGCTGGAGCTTGGCAATGGGAACCTATTAATATGAAGGAAGAAGATAAACCGTTGGATGCACATATACCAAATGTTCGCAGAAACCCAATTATGACCGATGCTGACATGGCAATGAAAATGGATCCTGAGTATAGAAAAATTTCAGAGCGTTTCCATAAAGACCATGAGTATTTTAAAGAAGTTTTTGCCAGAGCATGGTTTAAATTAACACACAGAGATTTAGGACCAAAAAGCCGTTATTTAGGAGCAGATGTTCCAAAGGAAGATTTAATCTGGCAAGACCCTGTTCCAACAGTTGATTATACCTTATCTGATACAGAAATTGAAGAATTAAAAACTAAACTATTGAACAGCGGATTAAGCCAGACTGAACTCATTACTACTGCTTGGGATAGTGCAAGAACTTTTAGAAAATCTGATTACAGAGGTGGAGCAAACGGAGCTAGAATTCGTTTAGCACCGCAAAAAGATTGGGAAGGAAACGAACCTGAAAGATTGCAAAAAGTATTAAATATATTAACAGAAATTCAGGCAAGTTTATCTAAAAAAGTAAGCATAGCGGATTTAATTGTTTTAGGAGGCACAGCTGCAATTGAGAAAGCTGCTCAACAAGGCGGAGTAAACATCAAAGTTCCTTTTAATGCAGGAAGAGGAGATGCAACAGCAGAAATGACAGATGCAGCATCTTTTGATGTATTAGAACCACTACACGATGGTTACAGAAACTGGTTGAAAAAAGATTATACTGTAAAAGCGGAAGAATTATTATTAGACAGAACCCAACTAATGGGATTAACCGCTCCTGAAATGACTGTTTTGATTGGCGGAATGCGTGTGTTAGGAACAAATTACGGAGGAAATAAACATGGTGTTTTCACAGACAACCCTGGTGTTTTAAGCAATGATTTCTTTGTAAATCTTACTGATATGAATTACGCTTGGAAACCCGTTAATGATAATTTATACAATATTATTGACAGAAAAACTGGAACAACCAAATGGACGGCTACACGAGTGGATTTAGTTTTTGGCTCCAACTCTATATTGCGAGCTTATGCAGAAATGTATGCTCAAGACGATAACAAAGAGAAATTTGTACACGATTTTGTAAACGCTTGGACAAAAGTGATGAATTCCGACAGGTTTTGATTTAACAAGTTATACAAAGCCCATTAATAGCTATTAATGGGCTTTGTTATTTTATATCCCTAAACAAATTTCTCAAAACTAATATCTACCACCAACTACCCGTGCGAGGGCAATCGAACAAACGGTGCGAAATCCGGAGTAATCGGACCAGGAAATGCGAGGGCATGTGGGTAAAGATTACAAAGGATTTGGCGTTTGTTCTTGATTTTTGGCTCTTTTTATCAAGAAAAAGAGCATAATAATTTTATAACCAAGAACTTTAATTTCCCACCTAAGGCAGTTTGTTTAATACTCTATGTAATCCTGAAAACAAAATTTGTGTACTTCATTTAATTTTTTATCTTTGTTATAGTTTAAAATCCGATTGAACCTATGCGTTACTATTTTCTACTTCTACCCATTTTATTTTTTGCTATGTTAACATCATGTGCTGATGAAGAAACAAGCATTATAGAAAATAAAGAAGCTATAGAAATCAGAACCGAAAAAAGAGTAGAAGCCTCCAACAAAGTGCTATCTAAAGTTCCGCTACCTTTAGAGGCTGCTGAAATCTTTAAAACAGAAGGTGTTATTTATGATAAAAATTACCTTAATGCCTTAGAAAATGTAAACAACTACACTACTAGCACTCAAAAAGCATTAAACTTTGGTATTTATGGTGTTGATTTAAGTTACGCCACCATTTTCGACCAAACACAAGCTTGCATGCTTTATATTAATTGCTCTAAAAAATTAGCTGAAGAACTGGGTTTAACCAATGTTTTTGATGTTAGCACAATAGAAAGAATTGAAAACAATATCGAAACGAAAGACTCTGTATTGTCGATTGCAGAACAAAGTTACAGACAAGCAGACACTTACCTTAAAACAACTCAACAAGAAGAATTGGCTGCTTTAGTATTGGCAGGAGGTTGGATAGAAGGCTTGTATTTAGGAACTCGTCAATCTGCAAAAGACATTGAAAATAGTCTAATTAAACAAAAAATTAACGCTCAAAAACAATCTTTAGTTGAGCTAATTAACTTATTAGAAAGTTTTAAAAGTGATAATATTGCTAACTTAAATAATCAATTAAAGCAATTAGATGAAATTTTTATGATTAAAAATCAAGAAGACTTTATTAATATTGCTGATAAAGTAACTAAAATTAGAAATCAAATTATAAACTAAATCCACAACAACATGAAAACAACTATTGTAATTGCAACTGCATTAATTTTTTCACTAACTATTGGCAACGTTAATGCTCAAAACAAAGCTTCTAAAAATGAAGTAAAAGTTGAGAAAAAAGTAAAGAAAGAAGAAAAAACCAATAACGGAAATGCTTATGGGAAAAATAAAGGAGACTTGAAAGGAAAAGAGTTTGGTCAGGATAGAGCAGCCAATGCTAAAATCCAAG